>JAVEVM010000183.1:0-6505 GCA_034005055.1 Desulforhabdus sp.
GTCCGAGCCCCGCAGGAATGTTTTGTAAAGGCATTTGAAGCTTACGCAGAAAAATATATCAAGTGAGAAAGGATTGTTAAAGATGCCAACCATTAATATTGAAATTTTAGAAGGCCGCACGCGAGAACAAAAAAAAGCCCTTGTTCGCGGCATCACAGACATTGTATGCGACATTTTGAAAATTGATCCGCAAACCGTTAATATTCGCATTTTTGATTTAAAACGGAGCGAAACCGCGCGCGGAGGAGAATTCTTCAGCGAAATAAATTCTTCCGGGGCAAGCAAGTGAATGCGATTGATTTACAAAAGAAGCAACCGGACATCCTTCTGAGCGATGTTGTTCCCTGGCCGGAAGGCCCCCGCGCCAGCGTTAGAATTTCCGGCGGCATAATAACCGCACCCCAGGAACATCCCCGAGAAGGGGAGCGCGTCTTTCACTTAAAAGACCGTCTCCTCCTGCCGGGTCTGGTAAATGTCCATTGTCATCCGGATAAGGTGGGGCTGGCTGAGCGATCGTTCAATAAGAGTGGTACGATCGATGAAGCGCGGCAGCGATTGAGAGAAGCAAAAAATCATTTCACCGAGCAGGACGTGCGCGAACGGGCAGAAAAATTCCTGCGATCAAGTGTTATGGGCGGCGTGACCGCTCTGCGGGCTCATGTGGATATTGACCCGGTGGTCGGGTTAAAAAGCGTGCGCGCGCTGCTGAAGCTTCGCGAGGCGTATAAAGATGTCCTGGATATCCAGATCGTTGCTTTTCCGCAGGAAGGGATTCTGGAGCATAAAGGAACTGAAGATTTGCTGCGAGAAGCGCTGAGAATGGGCGCCGACGTGGTTGGCGGTCATTTGAGTATCTCCCGGTCTCCGCAGGCTATGAAAGACCAGTTGGATGTTGTCTTTTTACTGGCTGCGGAGTTTGACCGTGATATTGATGTTCATACCGATTTTGGTATTGACTTTGATTTGGCGGTGTCCCGGCATGAAGATAATAAGCTCTATCCCGATGGCTTGGGAGTGGTTCATCTGGCTGAAAAGACCATTCGGGAGGGCTACCAGGGCAGGGTGACAGCAAGCCATCTTTGCGGGCTGGATAGCGTACCTGTGGAACTGCGCAGGAATGTCATCGACTTGTTGCTGAAAGCAGAGCTTTCTGTGGTAGCTTTACCCGGTAGCAACTTGTACGCGCATGGCAGAAATGACGCCACCGGTTCCCGCCGGGGTGTGGCGCCGATCCGCGAGCTGCAGGCGGCTGGGGTGCCGGTGGCAGTCGGGCCGGACAATATTCGCGATCCGTTTAATCCATACCTCGGCGCTGATCTGCTGCTGAATTCGCTGTTGACAGCCATTACCTGCCACATGGTTACCACTGAAGATTTCAAAACCGTATTGGAATATCATACCTATGCCCCGGCCAGGATGATGAAATTGCCGCGTTATGGGAATGAGCCCGGTTGTGATGCGGATCTGGTGGTATTGGAAGCAAAATCCCTCCCTGATTTGTTGGATGGCAACCGCCAGCCGTTGCTCGTACTCAAGCGCGGGCGTGTTGTGGCTCATAGCGAGGTGACGCGTTCGTTTACGCCACAAGGATTGAAAGAGGATTTACTTTGGTTTGAACAAAGTTGATATTCCGACCGACAAAAATTGAGTACGTAAAGGAATTACACCTTTTCAATTTGGCAGACCATTTTTTTTATCAGAATACAAAACTGTGATATCAAGCTTTGCCTTGGGGTTTGTGATCCCTCAGGCCTTATCCAAGCGCATCCGGATTGGAGATGTCACACTTTTTGTTAGCGCTATTGAAAGTACTCTTACGTGACCTTTGTGCAAATAGCGTCCGAAGCGCTTTAAATCATCAAGTTTGAACATTTTGAGCAAATAGCAACGCCGATTGAATGTTGAAAACGGGCTGGCACACTTTGCGCCACTGTTTTTCAGCTGCTTCTGGCTACCGGGTCTGGGCTATCCTGCCATACTCAACCTGGACCTCTTTGCCAAAGGATCCAGGCTCCAATTTCACCATCTCATCCTGGGAGTAAACTTGTTGACTCGGACCGCTTCCTGCGTCTGAGGCTGAAAAGTCACCAAATTGCGGTTTGGGTAGCGAAGTTCCAGGCGCCCATCCAGATGGTGGCGGATTTTCACGCGTTCGAGGGCATAGCTGCGGTTTGGGCTCCCAGAGGGGATTTGCAGCCGCTGGCCAGAAAAGGACAGGGGGTTGTCATGGGTCACCGTACGGCAAACCCTTGAAGCAGAAGAAATCTTCCCAGCCATACTCTTTGGGCCAGGGAATGAAGGCGGTCTCTCTCTGGTTCGGAGCGATGCGGAAGCGGGCATTGAATTTGGGTAGGTAGTCCTTCAGCACCTGGTTTGCTTGCTCCAGGGTGTCGGCTCCGGCTTTGCACAGTTCATAGAAGCGATCAAGGTCAGCCGGGTTTCCCCGGAGTCGGAGTATTTCCCTTCAACCCGCTCTAGAATTCTTGTGCGCACTTCGAAATGAAAACTTCCTATTGTAATATAACCTGTAATATAGTATAGTTGTATGACAGCAGCAAATGGTGACTTATATTTTTCATGAACAAATACTGATCTAACCAATTGTGAAGAAGGGAGTATGAATTCATGCCAAAGCAGTTAATCACGCGTCGAGATTTTCTGAAAAGCGCCAGTTTAACGGCCATTGGAGGGGTGCTGGCAGCCTGTACTCCAAAACCTGAACTAGGATCTACCGTCCGACCTACCCCATCCCTCAGCAAACCCCAATATAAACTGGATTTAGGCGGATATATCGGCCCCGCGCCAACGACAACTGCCAAGGTTCAACTGCGCTATTTGCGTCAGATTGTGACCCCGACTGCGGAAGAATGGTTTAAAGAACGGTATGCGGAGTGGGCGGAAGCCTATCCGAATATCACGATTAAGGAAGAACCCGTATCCTATGGGGATCTCAATCAAAAATTCACCACTTATGTTGGGGCGGGCGACCCGCCGGACATTATGACCGGAAAAGGCGATTTTGTCGCCTCGTATGCGTTTAATAAGATTGCCCTGCCTTTGAATGATTACCTATCCGATGAGTATATAGCCGACCTGACGCCGGCGATTGGCTCCCAGCAGATGATTGCTGGGAAGCTCTACGCCTGGCCCTGGGAGCATGGCAGCGTGCTTTGTTACTTTAACAAGCAGCATTTTGAAGATGCAGGTATTGAGATGCCCCCCGAAACCAGTGATCTCAGCGAAGGGTGGACCTGGGAGCAGTTCTATGAAGCCTGTAAAAAGCTCTCGGAAAAACTGAGTACTAAAGAGGAAGAATTTTTTCCTTTGTTCTCCTCCGAATACGGTGGGGGCGGCCCCGGAAAGAGTTATTGGTACGAAGGGATTTTTATCCGTTCTATGGGGGACCCCAACGCGCCCGAAGACTCCAGCCTCTACAAAACATATGCTGGGGTCAGCGAGGATGGATTGACTGCTTCAGGATATGTTGACACGCCGGAAGCAATTGAAGGGATGAAGTTTTACCAGAATTTCTATAAGGAGAGGCTGACCCCTTCGGTGGCAACGCTGAGAATGTTTGAGGACCAGAAGTCAACCTTTAAATTTGGCTCATTCGGGTTTTCTATGCGCTACAGAGATGTAAACCAACCCGATTGGTATCTGAAGTTTAAATGGGGAGCTACGCCGGTTCCGCGGGGTAGAAACCTTTTCCTGCATACAAGCGGCGATACACCTATTATCTCCGCCACTTCAAGGTACCCTGTTGAAGCGATGGCATTTATGGCGTTTCTTAATAATGACAAGAACCGGATCGGCTGGAGCAAGGCGTGGGGAGCGCTGCCGGCCAGAACATCGCTCTTTGAAAAGATGGGATACACAGAGGAAATTGATAAATTGGGGATCGCGTTGGTTAAGGCAGGTCATTCTACGCCGATTACCCCCGGTTTTCTGGAATACAACAGCGCAATGAACCGCGCGATTGGTGATATCGCTCTTGGCACGGAGGTGGAAAGCCGGCTTTCAGAAGTCGCGAAAGAACTGGATGGTCTTTTATCGGATTATAAATAAGCCTGGCGCAGGATTAACAAACTGAGCGCAAATAACAGCGGATTGAATAAAGCAAATGAGAAAGGACCATAATCTTATCATGACAATCTTAACGAAAGGCGCAGGCGACACCCACTATCGTTCGAATCGTAATTTTCTTAAATTGCCGGAAGGAAAACATTTTGGTATGGTCAGGGCGGTGGCAGTTGATTCCCGACAGCGGGTCTTTGTAGGGCATCGCGACCTTGTGTATCATGATTTGCCCCCTGTCGCTGTTTTTGATCAGGATGGCAAATTCTTGGGCGGCTGGGGAGAAGGGTTTTTTAAAGGCTTACACCAGGTTGTGATTACCCCTGATGATATTGTTTTTGTGGTTGACAATGATCGTCACCAAATCTATAAATTTACAACTGAAGGCGAATTGCTGATGACCATTGGTGACGGATTTCCACGCCTAAACGCCCCGTTTAATTTTCCGGCTGATGTGGCAGTCTCTGTAAATGGAGATATTTATGTTGCCGACGGGGACGCCAACACCTGTATCCATAAGTTTTCCAAAAATGGCGAACATCTGCTCTCCTGGGGCACTGCCGGCAAAGGGCGTGGACAGCTCACAACCCCGCACTCCATTACGGTAGATCGCCAGGAAAGGGTTTATGTGGGTGACCGGGACACGGGGCGCATCCTTGTTTTCGATAAGACGGGTAAGTACATTACTGAATGGACGGATGTCTTATGGAGGCCTACCTCAGTATTTATTGATCTGGAGCAGGTTTTGATTGTCTCTGATTTGAATTGTCATATTCATATGTATGATCTTCAAGGGAATGTGCTGGGACGCGGTCATTGCGCCGGGCCAATGCATTCTATCTGTGGAGACGACAAGGGAAATTTATACATCGTCATGGTGGAAGGGTTTCCCTATATTGAGAAATGGGAACGAGTGGTGACATAGAAGCGAGCCTTTTCGGCGGGGTCATCGACTGAAGCCTTGGACATCAGCACCTGGCAAGCCCCCAGCTTCTTGACCTTGGTGCGAACCCGATGTGCAGACACGGTCTGCTCCAATCTCGCGGCTGATCGCTGTCACGATCCCAAGAGGTCTATTCGTTGTGTTTCGTAGTTCGTTTTATTGCTTATCCTCCCAAGCTAACCGATATTCCCTATATCCGCCAGAATCAGGTGCGGAATGTGGGTCTTGCGCAAAGACTCGCGATCGTTGGAGCGTCCCTGGAAGGGTATTGGACCTATTGAATTGCCAGGTTTCTTGCGGGCTCTCCTCCTGCTTCATGCAGCAGATTTTCAATCAGTTGAATCAAGTATTTGACGGTCATGCTGTGGGTCTTCCACCCGGGCAGCAGAAGCATCCGTTCTCCGGCGGCCTCCAAGCCAATGATGAGCAGCTTGGGCTGCTTTTCAATCATGGATAAGACCATTCGAGATGGAACTTCGTTGAGATCAAAAATCACCACCGATGCTTGCATGGCACAAAAGTCGGGGAGGGCAGCTTCGACAGACAAGTTCTGAGTGATAACTTCAATTGAAGAAAAGACCGCCAGGCTGCACCGGATGGCAACCAGCAGAAGTGAATCCCCATACAGAACGACTCTTTGGCATTCTTCCATGTGTACTCCTTCTGGCATAAGCTTCTTCTTGAATCATAGCTAACTGCCAAAGATATGGACACTGGCAATAAGGATAAAAAAAGGACAGTCACTCAAAACTGGGTGACTGTCCTTTTGGACAGTTACAGGCTGCTTACGAATTCAGGATTTGCTCAACTCCAGCCGGGCAGCATAGGCCAGGGCCTGGGTGCGGTTTTCCAGGTGCAGTTGGTGGATAATTTCGTTCATATGATACTTGATGGTTCGGGGGCTTAGCCCCAGACGGAGGCCTGCTTCCTTATACGATAAACCTTTAGAGAGCAAAAGCAAGACCTCCTGCTGGCGGGCGGTCAGACCGGCTGCTTTTTCATTCCTGGCGATTTCTGGGGGTGGGTCCGGCTTCGGGAGCGGGTTGGTCGCCAGGTGAGCGAATTCGGTCATAATCTTCGCTGCCAGGCCAGGGGAGAAGGGCGGAAAGCCTTCTTCCAATCCTTTCAAGGTTTCAATAAAGGCCTCGCCGCGCATGCTTTTCAGCAAATACCCGCACGCTCCCGCTTTGATGGCTTCGAACAGGTCCTGATCCTCGGTCGATGTGGTCAAGATTACAATTTTTACTTCCGGCATTTTGGCCTTGACCTGGCGGGTAGCCTCCAGCCCGCCGATTTCCGGCATCTTCAAGTCCATCAAAATCACATCCGGGTACAGCCGGCGTGCCATTTGAACCGCTTCGCGCCCATCGTGCGCTTCGCCCAGCACTTCAACCCCGTGGGAAGATAACAGGTTGGTTAATCCTTCCAAAAGAAGGAGGTGATCATCGACCAGCAGGACTCTCATCACAGCCTCAAATCGGAATGGGG
>JAVEVM010000184.1:0-6502 GCA_034005055.1 Desulforhabdus sp.
AAAATTGCGCACAATCCGCATGTGATTGCGTCGGACGGTAGGCGTCAGCCGCTCCAGTCCTGCGGACCAGGCAATAAACATCTCACCGTTCAAATCCCGAGATGAAGGATGATGGGCTCCAACGAACGTGCTGAAATCATTGAGGACAATGGCCTCAAGCGAGTAATCTCGACCAAGAGAGCGCTTGAGCTGAAGGTATGCCTCAATCTCGCTTGAGAGGAAACCTGGAATGAACCGATTGACTTCCACTTGCCTGGGTGCACTCTTTTTCTTTTCTGTCGAGCGAGTAGTTATCGGACCAATAATGATCGGAGTCTCGCTTCTGCGTTCTTCTGGAACGGGAAGTGCTACCGTTCGGAGTTCTTCCGTGGCCAGTCTCAAATAGACGCATGTGCTCTCTGCGTCACGATGTCCGAGCAGATCGCCTATAGCTTTAACTGACGCTCCCTGGCGGAGCAGATGGGTGGCGAAGGAATGGCGCAGGCAATGTGGCCCTTGATAAGGAATATCCAGTCCGCTCAACCGGACCCGCAACTGAAAGGCCTCTGTAACGGCGGTGGGCTTCAGAGTGCCAGAAGGTGCTCTGACCCGGAGGAATAACTGCCGATAGGGAAGATTTGGCCTGCTTTCCTTGAGGTACCGAACGAGTAGGTCCCCGGCGACATCGGTAAGAGGAAGAATAAGCTTTTGAGCCGTCTTGCGTTGGGGGACCCGTACGGTACCGGCACGCCAGTCGATATCGTCCAAAGTGAGTGACACTACCTCGCAGGTCCTGAATCCGTAGGTGGCAACCAAAAAAAGCATTGTGTAATCACGCAAACCGTGAGGGTTCTTCGTATCGATGGAGGAGAGGAGCTGCTTAACGATTTCCCACGGCAGATGGCGAGGCAGTCGCTCCAGCCGATAGATTCTTGGCGTATCGATCATCGTGTGCAACGGCTGGCGCAGAACGGATCTCTCTTGTTGAAAGCGCAGGAAGGCCCTCAAATACCCGATCACGTGCTGGAGAGAATACCGGTTCAGTCTCTTGGAGCAAATCCGGATGAAATCGTCTATGGGTCTAATGGTGAGTGTTGCCAATGCCTCGGGATTTCCATGGTAGCCAATGTGCACCAGGAACTCCTGCAAATATTTTCTGTGAGATCGTATGGTAGAGGGCTCCAGACCGCGCACCCTACGCAAATTATCCGAGAAAAGATCCAACTCTGAGTCTATGAAAGTCTTCGGTCGGGCTGGGAGGAGCTCAAGACGGCCATTCTCTACGAGAAAGTACTCA
Source organism: Desulforhabdus sp. (assembly GCA_034005055.1). GTDB lineage: Bacteria > Desulfobacterota > Syntrophobacteria > Syntrophobacterales > Syntrophobacteraceae > Desulfoferrobacter. The sequence continues at coordinate 1,277 of JAVEVM010000184.1, forward strand.
ATTTGGCGAATGGTTCCGGCAGTTTCCGGTCGAGAATGACGATAGTGTTCCCAGGCTGCCTCAAAAGAGCTCTGATCCAATTCCTCCAAACATTGCGCGCCAGCCTGTTGGAAATACGCATCGATCAGCCGGGCATCTTTGAGCTTATTTCGCATAGTCCCTATACTGAAGCCACGATTGTGAGACCAGGTGGTAAACTCATCCAGGATGAAGCCAACGATGGGAAGGGAAAGGTACTTATGGTAGGATCTCGGGCGAAGGGATGCAATCATTTGAACCTCCTTTCAAAATGAGAAGACTCTCAGGAGGTTCGCCGTCAATAATGTGTAGTACGCTGACTCTTTACCCGTTTATTTATCCCGTTTTACAGAGATTTCTCAACATTAATGAACACTCAACATAAATCCATTAATGTGGAGCTTCACATTATGTGACGAAATCGGTTACCTATCGCTTGGTCTCCAGGGCTCAAATCTTTTCTTCCAGGTCATCAGCGCAAGGCACCAAAAGAAGTCAACTATGCTGACTACTAATTTGCCCTTCGCCGACTGGGGAAAGATTTTTGATTCCACCACTGTGGCCACAGCCATAGCCGACCGGCTCGTACACCGCTCGGAAGTCTTTGTCATGGAAGGAACCAGTTATCGGAGAAAAGAACACTGACCCATTATCAAAACTACCCCCCGGGTGAGCCCAGTCCTACACCGCTGCACCCTGAACCGAATTGCCACTTCTTTTCAGTGGCATCAACGCTCAGCTTCGCCTAAACTCATCACTGGCTGATTTCTCCACCGTTGTTTTTGGCTGGTTTCCTAGCCGTTGCTAATATTCGCTCGACACTGTGGGTGAAATCCCTCGTATAGAGCATGAAAGTGGGGGAGGGAGCCAAGAACCAGGCTCTCATGGATCCATGAAAGTGGGAATTTAGCTCGGGGGAACCGGGCGCCTGCTACTCGTGCTCCCTTGGTCGCTTACAGGCCCTCAGCATGTTCATCGGCTCCAGTCCGCACATCGGGCCGTAATGCCACCGGTACGCGTTGCATTCGGCTCTTCTCCACGGACACAGCTGGGGATCTCGCTTCCTCTGCGGGGATGGCAGCTTCATTAATGGATGATCGTATGGAATGGGGCAGAGCTTCTCGGGGGACATGACGTCCTCCTCGGGATAAATAGCTGGGCTTTTCTGATAGATCCCGGAGGTGAATATCCCGGTTGATCCTGGAATTATCCTGCGATTCCCGGAGCTGTCCGGCAATCGATCCCAAGCTCTTCGCGATATATTATCCGGGGGTTCGTGACATATCCAAATGTTCCGGATCGTTCCGGGTGTATTTAAATACTCCTGATTCCACTCCGGCCTGCTTCCCGGGTGTATTCAAATATCCCGGCTTCTTCCCCTTAGTGGACTGTTAGGACTTTCCTTACATATCCATATACCCACTGGTAAAAAATGGGGACAGGTAAATAATGCTTGGTTTTTCTGCTTGTCTACTCCTTAATACAGCGCATCGAGTACCCCCGCGCGTCGCTTCGGAAGGTCCTGGGGAGGGAACGGGCGATGGAACCGGGTCAAGCCATCCGGCGGCTAGTCGTTGTCGAGGATGACCACGCGAGCCCTCCGTTTCTTTGCCACCTCGTAGGGGCCTGATTCCACAAGCGTGAGAACGACGCTCTCTTCGGGCTCGTGTGAGTACGTAGGGGGACGCCCATGAAATTATGCGTTTCTTTGGCTTGTTGAATGTAGTAGAAGTATTTTTATGACACGGCAAGCACGCATCGATGCACCTGGAGCGATACATCATATCATCTGCCGCGGGATCGAGCGGAGAGAGGTATTCGCTGATGACGCGGACCGCGATTATTTTGTCGAACGGCTTGCCAATGTACTATTGGGGACTTCCACAGCTTGTTTTGCCTGGGCGCTCATTCCCAATCATTTCCATTTGCTTGTTAGGACTGGAGATGCACCAGTTTCAATGATTATGCGCCGTTTGCTGACAAGCCATGCACTTCACTACAATCGACGGCATCGCCGCTCGGGGCACTTGTTTCAAAACCGCTACAAATCCATCCTATGCCAGGAAGATCCTTATCTTCTTGAACTGATCCGCTATATTCACCTAAATCCTGTTCGCGCAAAAATCATTTCCGATTTCAGGGGCCTCGATCACTATCCTTATTGCGGGCACAGTCGGCTGATGGGGAGGATAGAGGATGGCTGGCAGGATACAAGGCGGTGTTGGTTCTTTTCGCGGAGAATAAGGAGCATGCCAGGATCAGGTATAGCGACTTCGTGAGAAACGGGTTATCGATGGGCAAGAGACCCGAGTTCACCGGTGGCGGCCTGGTTCGAAGTGCCGGAGGATGGAGTGCTCTTCGGTCCCTGCGACAGATGAAAATCCACCTGAAAAGCGACGAACGGATATTGGGTGACAGCGAATTTGTTGACTCTGTTCTTGCCGCGGCCAGAGAGACAATGGAGGGACAATATCGCCTGAAAGCTCGGGGGGTCAGTTTTGATACGATTGTCGCTCGGGTTTCACAGATTTTCGACGTACCGGAGGAGAGGATCAGAATTTCGGGTAAAGAACGGAAACGGGTCAACGCAAAGAGTATTGCGGCTTACTGGGCGGTGAGGGAATTGGGCATGGCCGGCACCGAGGTGGGAAGGCAATTGGGGTTGACTCAGTCGGCAGTCAGTAGGTCAGTTCGGAGAGGCGAAGACATTGTAAAGGAACTGGGAATTTTCCTTACAGATTATGGAATCGCATAATTTCATGGGCGTCCCCCTATATGACTTCTGCTCGATTACCTCTGGAATTACTCCCGGAGGCGCTCCCCGGTTCATGTGGCAGGGTTCTGTGGCTTGTCCAACCCTTTCGAGTTGGGCCTCAGTCAGACTCCCAAAGAGCAATGACACCAACCGGATGCCCGTCGAGCAGATCTCCCCGGATAAGAACGTGAACTTTCGCGATACAACCGCAGCATTTACCCCGCTCCTCGAACCCCGGGCTTCGTACATGCGGTGCAGACTCACCCGTAAGCTAGGCCTTGTATGCTGTTTCTGTTCGTCGGCTCATCGCTTTGCACTCCAGCTTCCTCCAGACGGTCCCTCGCGGTTCCGCCCTTGCCTTCGGCTAGTACTTGTGCAAATGTGGTAAACACACTTGCAGGGCTCACGTACAGAGGACTTTCACCCCATAAGTTCACGCCCATGCCGGGCGTACACCAGCCAATGAACCCGACAAGCAACCACATGGGATGCCGGGGTCGCGTCTACACATTTGACAAACTGCTCTAATGACAGAGGGCATCAATATTTATTTTGAATTTTTTCTAACAAGGCTTTTGCAGCGGAGCGCAAAAAGCGGCGCCCGTTGAAAAGCAGCGTGATGTGTAGAATGAACTTGACTTGCGTGACAAGCGTGTACACAATTAAGGCACGATTGGAGGTAAGCTATGAAATTCATCAGTGTACGTGACTTGCGCGGAAAATCGGCCGAGGTCTGGAAGGAACTCCCTGCGGAGCGAGAGATCGTTGTGACCAGCAACGGTCGGCCCATTGCCATTTTGTCAGCGGTGAGCGAGTCGAATCTGGAAGAATCGCTTTCCGCTATCCGGCAGGCCCGTGCTGCCGAGGCTGTCATGAGCCTTCAACGACGATCCGTTGAGAAAGGTACCGACAGCATTGTCATGGAAGAAATAGACGCTGAAATAAAAGCGGTACGGAAAAAGCGCGCACGATGAAGATCGTCCTTGATACAAATGTCCTCGTTGCAGGCCTTTTGTCACCATTTGGTCCTTGCGGCGACATCGTGCGTATGGTCTCTTCCGGAAACCTTACTCTGTGCGTCGACGCACGGGTTTTGTCGGAATACCATGAAGTATTGAAGCGGCCCAAGTTTCAGTTCGATCCCGACAGGGTTGCCTCCATCCTCGATTACATTGAGCATAGCAGTTGGGTTGTGTCGTCTGCCCCCCTTTCTGCATCATTGCCCGACCCTGATGATGAGCCATTTTTGGAGATCGCTATCTCAGCCAATGCTGACTACCTGGTCACAGGTAATGCTGTCCATTTCCCTCCTGAGTTGTGTCAAGGGGTTAAGGTGGTGTCACCATCCGACTTCCTGAAACGTGCGGTGAAGAAGGAGACCAAGAAGAACACATAACCAGGCAATGAACCAGACGCGCGCCACGCCTTGGTTTTGTGAAAATCACAGGTACTACGGCGCGCGCTGGTTATCGCCGGCGTTGGGGTGCTTGGAGCAAACGATCTCTCTGCTTTCCAGCATGTGACGATGAAGAATAGAAGAACTACCCAACCCAACTGATGGAGCCGATAGCTTACAATCCGGCTTAACTTTTTGTTGGTTGTCTTATAGCATCCGAGATAAGTAAGGATAAAACTTCATGTATAGGCAGCAATTCCCGCTGCTGAGATCGAAGCCAGCTCACCCATTGGCAAGAGGGTGAAATTATGACTTTCGTTACCAGGGGAATAGCCGGATCGTCAGGTTGAGATGCTCCGGCACCCTGAGTGCAGCCTAAAATCCTTGCCGATTCCCCCAAAAATGGCAACGAATCCCTTTGCCTCTCGGTTGGAGGTCGTGAAACGGGAGATAGATCGGAGATATTGCGCGCACCTGGCATTCCATCAGGATGTGTCCCGTGTGATGACAGGCTCTCGAAGCTCGAAGCCGTGAAGGATGGCGCGATAGAACATCTCCATGGAGTCGAGCTTGAAGCAGTGAAATAGAGAGCGCATTTGTTCCCAGAGAGCTTTCTTGGATCCGGCTTTTTTGAGAACGGCCTGAAAAAGGGCGCAACAGAGCTGCTGAGCTTGGTCGACCAGGAAAGCGAGCATCATGATCTTGACGAACACCATGCTGAGGTATTGCTTCCCGAGCCCATAGTTGTGCTCGAAGTTGTAGCCCTGGTTCTTCAGGGTGTTGAAGGTTTCGTTTTCTATCTTCCAGCGGGCGCGGCCTGCTCTCATGATACGTTCAGCATTGGCCTCGGTGATCGGGATGTCGGTAACCCATGAGAAGCGGATCATATCATCGCCGGTCACTTGCCAGTATTCGAGGAGATTGACCAGGACGTCCTGGTGCGATGCGTTGATAGGCACCCCGTTCACCCAGTGAAAGTAGTGGTATCGATCACGGCGCCGGGGATCCTCGAGGATCAGGTCCCCACCGTCTCCTTTGAGACGTGCTTGATCGAATC
>JAVEVM010000185.1:0-6476 GCA_034005055.1 Desulforhabdus sp.
CCTGGGCAACGCTGAAATAGGAGAGGATTCCATCCCCTGCATTCAAATGGGTTCGGGCATCCGGATAGACATCCCCATAGTCGTTGGCATAGGCCTCGGTCGCGAGCTGGTACTGGCGCAGCATGCTCTTGCAGGAGGCGGACAGGGCTGTCTTCCGGCTTTTTGAAAGCGCCCCGAGCGACAAGCCGACCAGGATGGCGATGATGGCGACCACCACGAGGAGCTCGATCAGCGTGAAGGGACGGGAAATACGATGTTGTGCCACTGAACGTTTCTCCTTATCAGTTCGAGAACTAGAAATACGATTCGGCAAAGACCACCCGGAAGCCATCGCCGTCGCGGATGACCTGCAGGTTGATCCGGCCGCGTTGTCCAAAGTCGCAGTAGACCAAGTATTCATCGGTCATTCGGTTGGCTTGGATGGAAAGGATCTTCACGGGGGTTCCGGTCAGGGCCTTGAGAATCGCCGATGTCTGGGCAGCCGCTTCCCCAGGATCCGCAATCGTTGCCGTGACCGGCTCTTGCCCGTTGGCGGAATTCGCAAAGAGGGTCGTGACATAATCTTCGACCCGGGTGAACTCGCGCCCTCCGATGGTCAGATTCATGCAGGGGGGAGGACTGCCAGGGTGAATGCCGATGCCGGCCAAGGCCATCCAGCCTCCAAAGCAAAGCGCCAACATCGCGCCCAGGGTGGACGTTCCCAGCGAGAGCATCGTCCAGCCACGCTGGAGCAGATGTCCATGGCGGTCTCGACGGCTCCGCTCGGATTGCTCCAACTTCTTGCGTTGCTCGATCGAGACCAGCAGGCTCCGCTTGTGCTCCAGTTCCTTGGAGAGCGCCTGTTGCGCTTGACGCCGCTTGGCGGCATGCACCAAGGCATCCGCTTCATTTTTCATCCGGGGCATATCGTCTTCCCAATGGTATAATGCGTTAAATCGATAAAACAGATAATACAGATAATACAAACAAAACAAATGTCAAGCAATGTTGTATGGATATTCAAGGGAAGCAGGCTTTCCGAAAGAAAAGCGGGGATTTTCGTCCGCTTTGATGGCAAAGGCAAAGAAGCCCATGTGGAAACAGGTCTCTTTGCTGTCCAAGGTGGCTCAGGTTCCACCGAGGAAGTCGCCGCCGAATCAGCTCTGGCAGGCGGACATCTTCACGTTCCGTCTAGGCGGGAAGAACGCGTACCTGATCGGCTACATCGACGACTAGTCTCGGTACATCGTCGGGCTGGGGCTGTACCGGAGCCAGGCGGTGGAGCACGCGCCATGTCAATTTGCGCCCCATAATATACACTATTGACGAGGTGGTTGGGGAGGATGAGGCCCTGTTCCGAAAGACCTGCCGCTCCCGCCATTCGACAGGCCCATGGTCTTTCGACTGGGCGGCCATGATCAAAAATGTGTATGAGATCGCCCCGCTCAAGTGCCCCGGGTGCGGTGGCCGGATGCGGATCGTCGCGTTCATCGAGCCCGTACCCAGGCGGATGTGATCGAGAAGATCCTTCGCCACTGCGGCCCCAGGCCCCGCCGCAGTTCACGCTCGTGGCCGACCTCGAGCCTGAATACATCCCGATCGATGAGTTCCTGGCCAACTTCTGAAAGGGTGGCTACCGGATTTCTCCGAGCCGAGCCGGGCGGTTTTGGCCTCGTCGCGCACCGTTTTGCCGCGCATCGGCGCTCGCCGACACAATTCCCCCCATCCCGGCCGTCAGGACGGCCGGAATGGGCGCTCCACCCGCCGAATCCCTTGACTTTGCCCCCGCCCGCTCTATCTTCAGCGCATGGGCGGAAATCAAAATTACTATCAGTTTAAAAAATAAACAAGTTAAGTAATTTGCGGAAGCCTTTTAATTCATATATCAAAGGAAAAAGTATCATGAGCAGGAATCAAATCGGGGATAGCAATTCTAATTCAAACGGCCTTAAGGCATTGGTGCTTGGTGGTACCGGGGCAATGGGAGTATATCTGGTTCCGGAACTTGCGGCTATGGGATATGAGATCCGAATAGTTTCTCTGGACGATGTCGTATCTGGCAATCCGCGTATTTCCTATGCCAAGGCTGATTCAAAGAATATCGACTATCTGAAAGAACTGTTGAAGGAAAAATTCGATGTAATCGTTGATTTTATGCTCTATTCGACAGAGCAGTTCAAAGAAAGGTATGACATGCTGCTCCGGAATACCGGTCACTACATCTTCCTGTCCACTTACCGCGTGTATGGCGGAACTGAGACTCCGATCACGGAAAAGACCCCAAGATTACTGGATATTTCGCAAGACAAAGACTTTCTGTCAACCGAAGATTATGCCTTGTACAAGGCGCGTCAGGAGGATCTTCTCCTGAATTCGAAATATGACAACTGGACGATTGTCAGGCCAGCTATCACATATTCGAAATTCCGTTACCAGTTGGTGACGCTGGAAGCCCCTGTTGTCGTGGCCAGAGCTTTGAAAGGATTGCCGGTTGTGCTTCCGCGGGAAGCACTTTCTGTACAGGCTACCATGAGTTGGGGGGGGGACGTGGCTAAGATGTTTGCCGGTCTCCTGTTCAATCCGGCGGCCTTCCGTGAATGTTTTACTCTGGCGACAGCTGAACACCGAAGCTGGGGCGAGATTGCTGAATATTATAAAGAAATTATCGGTTTGAAATACGTGCCAGCAGATACCGAAGACTATCTAAAGAATTTGGGCTCAACCGACGGCGCCAGATATCAACTTGCCTACGACAGACTGTTCCAACGGATTATCGACAACTCCAAAGTTTTGCAGGTAACCGGGTTGAAACAGGAGAATTTTATGCCGCTCCGAAGCGGTCTGGAAAGAGAGTTGTCTGCGTTGCCGAAGGATACAGTCTGGCCCGACGCGAGCGCTGTTTGGGAAAGAATGGACGACTATGTGAATGGGCTGGGGAATTGACAATTCCAGGCGGAAATTCTATGAAAGTTATTTCGTGCTTTTAGTGTGTTTCGTGGTTACAATAAAGGGAAAGCATTATGAACAAAATCAAAATCGGACAAATCGGTGTCTGCCATGAACACGCTTCAGGCAAAATCAATACCTTGAAACATATGCCCGACGTTTTTGAAATCGTTGGCGTGGTAGATGACAATACATCGACAGCTGCGAAATTCGCAGGAACAGATTTGACCCCTTACGAAGGCTTGAAATGGCTGACGGAAGAAGAGCTGTTCAATACCCCCGGATTGCAGGCGGTGGCTGTTGAAACTCCGAATCTGGATCTGGTTCCGACGGCGCTTCGTTGTATGGAGCGCAATCTGGCGATGCACATGGATAAGCCCGGGGGAGAAGATCTTGACTTTTTCTCCAGGTTGCGTAAAGGCTGTGAAGAGCGAAAACTCCCCTTTCAGATGGGATATATGTTCCGCAACAATCCGGCCATGCAATGGTGTCTGAAAGCGGTGCGCCAAGGCTGGTTAGGAAAAATTTTTGAAGTCCAGGGGAGTATGAGCCATAATTATGGGGGTGAGGCTTACCAGGAATACATCGGGAAATTCAAGGGTGGGATCATGTTCAATCTGGGGTGCCATTGGTTTGATCTGATCATTGCGATGGTAGGCCGGCCGGAAAGCATTACGCCGTTTCTCAAATCAGCCCCCGGCTTTCCTGACCACATCAAAAACAACTGCCTGACGATTCTGGGGTATCCCAATGCGACTGTCAAAATACAGGTTTGCAGCCTGGAGATAGACGGATTTAACCGTCGCCGTTTCAAAGTCTGCGGTACCAAAGGTTCGGTTGAATTATGTCCGTTGGAACGTTTTGACGGCCAGCCGCTGGAGATGCGTCTGGCATTGCTGGAAGGAAATGAGGAGTACGCTGCGGGAACTCATATCGTTGATTTCGGTATCAAGCATGACCGTTATAAAGATCAATTGCTGGAACTGGCAAAAATCATTAATGGCGAGATGGAAAACCCTTATACATATGAACACGATTATCTAGTGCAGGAGGTCCTTCTGGCTGCCTCCGGATACACTGAATGGAGCAAATAAAATGAAAGCAATCCTGATAAAAGAAGACAAATCATTGATCTGGAGCGAAGTTCTCGAACCGATACTAAAAGATAAAGAAGTATTAATTGAAATCCACGCTGCATCACTGAACCGTGCCGACCTGATGCAGCGCGACGGCAATTATCCACCACCACCCGGCTGGCCGGAGTGGATGGGACTCGAAGTCGCTGGCGTTATCATTGAAGCACCTGCGGAAAGCCGCTGGAAACCAGGAGATAAAGTTTGCGCTCTCCTTGGGGGCGGTGGATATGCAGAACGGGTCGCTGTACCGGAAGGTATGGTGATATCGGTCCCGGAAGGATTGTCAATGGTAGAAGCGGCGGCAATCCCGGAAGCATTTGCCACTTCATACTTGAACCTTTGTATTGAAGGAGGAATGAGAGCAGGGGATACCGTGTTTATTCAGGCAGGAGCGAGTGGGCTGGGGATGGCTGCGATTCAATTGGCGAAGCAATTTGGTGCAAAAGTTGTCACCACGGTCGGTTCGGAGGAAAAGGCCGCGTTTGTCCGGGAACTTGGCGCGGATGTGGTGATCAATCGGAAAAAGGAAAACATAGCAGATGTGCTTGCAATGCATCCTGTTGATGTTGCGATGGACTGTGTGGCCGGTCCCGGACTGGGAGCCTGCCTAGAAACGATTAACCGTGGTGGGCGCTGGATTGTGATAGCCACCCTTGGTGGCCCTGTCAGCGAATTAAATATGCGGGATTTCTTCAAGCGCGGCGTGAAACTTATCGGTAGTACCTTGCGTAGTCGCTCCAGCGAGATGAAAGCGGAAATCCTCGCCGGACTTGAACAAAAATTATGGAGTTCTTTCTCTTCCGGAAAAATCAAAGTGCTTATTCATAAAACGTTACCGATCGCTCAAACGGAGGAAGCACATGCGATTCTTCAGGACAATGCAAATATCGGTAAAGTGGTGTTAACGGTAAAATAATGTTAGGAGTCAAGATATGATCTTTAAAGAAAAAGTTGCGATAATTACTGGAGCCGCCAACGGTATTGGGAAAGCTATTGCATTCACATTCTGTGTTCATGCCGGTTATACGCCTCCGGAGGAGATCCAGCATTCTTTCTGTTTTTATCCCGTCTTCAGTTCCTGCACCGAAACCAAGGGCACGCAGGCCTTGAACTCCGCACTGTGCTGCCGTCTCTTGCCCATCTCCTGATCTTTCTTGCGTTGTCACAGGAGACCACTTTACATAACTAAGCACCTCGTCTCAAATCCGGGGTCCTTCGCTCAGGTTCCACCGAGGAAGTCGTAGCTGATCCGTTTTTGGACGACATTGATCTGGGTGAAGGCTTGGTGGAGCTGGGTTTGTTCGAGGCGGCCAAGGCGGGCAGGGTTGATGTGGTTGTCGAGGGGGAGGCCGGCGCTGAGCGCTTCGGCCTGTTGGCGTAGGCGTAGGCGCATCAGGAATTCGTAGGCGGCGACGATTTCCGTGCGGCTGCCTGTCGAAAGGACGCCGCATCGGGCCAGGGCGTCGATCCGGTCGAGGGTGTGGGTTTCCTCCAGTTCATGCTTCAGTGCGTAGAGCCGGGCAAAGCACACCAAGGGCATGAGGGCCGCCTTGAGGTCAAGTCGTGGTTGCGGGGTGCGTTGCAGCGTGAATCCAAACCAGCGGGTTGGCGGCTTGAATTGCAGGGCGCTGCGGGCAAAGTGCGGGAAGAAGGCCGGATTGCCGGAGAGGGCGGCATTGATCTGTCCGCGCAGTTCTTTCCGCAGGCGGTCATCGCTGCCGACAGTGCGGAGGTCGAAGAAGATGGCGAAGTCGAGAAGTTCCTGCGGTTCAGCGCGGGCGATCCAGGTGGTGAAATGGTTCTTCCATGTCTCGAGGGAGCAGCACCACATCGGGTTCATGGCCATCACCTTGCCGTGGCAGAAAGCGTAGCCGGAACGGTCCAGGCCCTCGCAGACGCATCGGCCAAGTTCTCCGAAGTAGCGGATTGCCGCCTCCGATTCGGGGCCGTCGTAGAGGATGGCATTGTCCTGATCGGTGAGCAGGGTCTGTTCCTGCCGGGCCTGGCTGCCGAGGGCAACGAAGGCGAAGTCCACCGGGGGAGGACCCGCCTGGGCGATGGCCAGCGCCAGTAGGCGTTCGGTGGCCGCATCGCAGATGTCGGCGATCATGCGGGTGGCGCTGCGTGGATGGGCGCCGCAATCGAGCAGGGCCTTGACGAGCATGGGGGTGCGTCGGCACCACTGGGTGACGTCCTCGGGAGTTGCCGCCTGCTCGATCTCGCGGGTCAGGACGATGGCCCCGTAACTGTGCCGTTGGAGGATGTCGCGGTTGCATACCATGCCGATGATCTTGCCGTCTTCGTCGGTCACCGGCAGGTGTTCGATCTTTCTTTCCTGCATCAGGAGGAGCGCCTCGTAGACTTGGGTGCTGCGGCCGACCGTGATCACCGGCGAGCTCATCACGCGATGGATGG
>JAVEVM010000186.1:0-6475 GCA_034005055.1 Desulforhabdus sp.
GGCAGGGTAGAAGTCCGCCTGGAACTGCATGGGGCTCGGGCCGCCCTGGTCGTTGCAGACCGGGGATGCGGCATACCCCCGCATTTGCTTCCGGACATCTTCAAGCCTTATCTGGCAGGCAGTCCGGACGGGCATGGCCTGGGACTGGCCATCGTAAAGCGCTTCATCGAAGATCACGGGTGGACGATCAGAGCTGACTCTGAACTTAGCCGGGGCACGGTGATTACGATCTCCGGTATCGAACTGTTTCAAGAAGAAAGGAATCAGGGGTGAGCACACGGATACTCATAGTTGATGATGATGTACGCTATCGAGAGCTCTATATGCATGTCCTCGATTCCGCAGGATTCAAGACGCAGACGGCATCGTCTGCCGAAGAGGCTATGGCCGTCATTGGAAAGAATATGCCCGTCATGGTGGTGAGCGATGTGCGCATGCCCGGAGCAAACGGGATCGATCTACTTCGCATGGCGCGCAAGGAGCATCCCACCCTTCCATTCCTTTTGGTGACGGCTTATGCCGATGTGCGCGATGCTGTAAGCGCCATGAAGCTAGGAGCGGTTGACTACCTCTCAAAGCCGGTGGACCTTGATGAGCTGCTTGCGGCCGTACGTGATGTCGTCGGTATCCAGACCGATATATCGGATCAATCGGTCCCTTGCAATGTCCTGAGAGGAATTGTGGCTGAGAGCCCGGCAATGCGCAGCGTACTGCTCGATGCCTACCGAGTTGCTCAAAGCGATGCCAATGTTCTGCTCACCGGAGAGAGTGGAGCCGGAAAGGAAGTGGTGGCACTCTTCATCCACAACAATAGTCCTCGTCGAAACAAAGCGATGGTTGCGGTCAACTGCACAGCCATCCCGGCAGCCTTACTTGCCGGTGAGCTCTTTGGCCATGAGAGGGGAGCGTTTACGGGAGCTGTTGCAAGAAGGCCGGGTCGGTTTCGTGAGGCCGAAGGCGGCACTCTCTTCCTGGATGAGATCGGAGATATGCCGCTCGATTTGCAGCCCGCGCTGCTGCGTGCCATCGAGTCCAACCGGATCACCCCTCTTGGCAGTGATAAGGAAATCAAAGTGGACTATCGCCTCGTGGCAGCGACGAACCGAATGCTCCTGGAGGATGTGGAGGCCGGCCGTTTTCGCCAGGACCTCTACTATCGATTAAACGTGATAGCCATTGAGATCCCACCGTTGCGCCACCGAGTGCAGGATATTTTGCCGTTGGCTCGACATTTTCTGGCTATGGGAAATAATGAAGGCAAGCGGCTCTCCCGGGCCGCAACCCAAGTGCTTATGGCCCACCCATGGCCCGGCAACGTGCGAGAGCTGGCCAATGCAATCGAGCGGGCACGGCTTCTCTCCCAAACCGATGTGATTCTTCCCGAACACCTTCCGCCGGCCGTCCGAGCGCCGGCTTCAAAGCTCATCGGCCAGATGCGCGAGACAGGCTCGATCCATCCAGTCGATGTGAAGACGCTCGAAGAGAGCGAGACAGATATCATCCGCCGCACCCTGGAACAAACCGGCGGAAACCGCACACGATCAGCTGAGATCCTGGGAATTACCCGGCGGGGGCTGATCTATAAGATGAAGCGTCTAGGCATAGCGTAAACGCTACGGAAAACCATGAAGATACTGGCAGCAGGCCTGACATCGCCTGTGGGTTTCCTCCCTTGAGCTTCATGGAAACGGCTTTCATATGAAAAAATTGCATGGCTATGCAAATTTTTCACATTCCACAACCCTTGGTAATGTGTTCGGCTATTATGCGGCATGGAAACCTTCCCGGCTCGATCGCATCATAGCCATTCGCCACGAATGGTTGAGACCGAATGCTGTGCTCCGGCTGTCTCAAATCAGAGGGGCATGAGGTTGGAAAATTGAGTGCATCTGTGGAATGACTCTTTTCAAGGGGAGGGGCTGAAGTAAAGGGTGAGACAGTCATTCGTCCGTTGCATGCTTTTCAGAGTTGAGCGCAACCAATCCTTTGCAACGGCGAAGCGTTTTACCCAGTCTCCCTGTCATACGTTTAAAGCCTGCTGAGGAAGATGTGGATAACAGACTAATCGCCTCACTGAGTTTCATAGCTGGGCTTCCGGCTGTGAGCTGTTCACTTTCTCCGCCCTTTTCTTCCAGTTCCGGAGCGGGAGAAGAAGAGTGAAGACGGTCCTGAGCTTCCCTCTCCTCGCGGGGGCAAGGGCTATAATCGAAAGGAGAGTCATCAATGGGCCTTGCCGCTGTATCGTACCCGGCAAATGCTGTCGTTGCAGGCTGCATTATCGCCGCTTGCATCCTGCCGCTTCTGCAGACATAAAGGGTGTAGCTCGGGCAGTAATACTTGGTTTTGTTCCATCGAGGAAACTGCTTCAGGTACTTGAGCCACTCGTTTTTCAAGAATCCCGGCTGTGTTTCTTCACTGCGGCTAAGGAAGAGGATGTTTCCTTCAATGAAGCATCTTCCGCTTTTTGTGTCTGCGAAGCCCCCGTGGGATTTCCACCAGATCCCACCATTGTTATCCAGGATGATCTCATACTGAGCCAGTCTGTATGATCTCTCTTGCATCTTTTCTCCTATCTGACGCTTTAAGATGTTCCCCGGAGGTTAGTCCATGGAAAGGTGACCGATCACCAGCATCGAGATCAGGATCAGAAAGAGCACCGGTTGAGTATGCACCTTATGGACATTCTTGAGAAGCTCCTTGGGACACAACTTGAACTTCAGAACGACCCCCAGGGCGACAAACCCTCCCATGGTGAGGAGCCCCCACTCGGGCAGCGCGGTTGAATTGCACCTCGAAAGAGTCCAGTGAAGGATGGCAAGGAGCAGGGTCACGGGGTTGAGGACATAGTGGAACCTCATGAGGTAACTTTTCTGAGTATTGTTGAATTTGGATAGCCTCCTCTGTGCTTTCGGCCTGAGGGGAACGAACTTCCTCACCCCTTTCAACAGAATACTTAGCGCCACACTCAGATTTGCCGCTGCCAGGCTCCATGCAACAATTTGCCCGGTAGTCTCGTTACCCTTGTCGTGTTCTCCTCTGCCTGAAAAACCACCAAGTATCCCGTCTCCTCCCCTGTCGCCATGTTTATCAGAGTGTTTCCTTCCTCTTTTGTGGTCATCGGCCATGGAGGCGGGAATAGCTGACAGGAAGGCGGTCAACACGAGAAAGCACATAAACAACATCATGAGCCTGGACTTGCTGTTCTTTCCCTTCATATTCTCCTTCCTGAATGAAATCATGTGCGATCTGGAATCCTGGCTTCCCCGTTTTGCGAGTCTGCCAATGCGCTCCTTTTACTTTGATTGTCTGATGTGGAGAATGTATTGCAGATCGGAGGGTGCAAGCGTTATGCCGGGACGAAATGCAGATCCGATGTGCGGAGTCAAAGTGCCCTATGGTATAGTGGTTGCGCCTGGTTTCGTCCTGATCATCTCAGCATCCTGGTGGCCGGCACATTCTCAGGTTGGCAGCGGATGCATTCTACTGGACTCTCAAGAGGAGCTGAAAGCATGAAATGTCCTGTTTGTGAAGTGGATCTGCTGATGACTGAAAGGCAAGGGGTTGAAATCGATTACTGTCCAAAATGTAGAGGGGTATGGCTGGATCGGGGAGAGCTCGACATCCTCATTGAGCGATCAAAGGCTCTGGGCTATGGGGCTCCCCCGGAAAGAAGCCATTACGAGCGGCCGAAGGAGAGATACCAGGGAGAAGCCCACCGTACCGAGCGATACCACTCTGAGGACCGCCATGGCAAGCGGTATGACGATGAGCATCATGGCCATAGGGGACGCAAGCGCAAGTCGTTCCTTGAAGATATCTTTGATTTCGGAGACTGACAGCTTGTCAAGGCCACAGGATAACTGAATGTTGAACCGAGGGGAGACTCAATGATCAGGAATTGACTGTTTCGGCTCACCAGCGGCAGCTTGCTTTTCTGGCTCATCACGGATTAACGGGATATGCTCCCGACTCAGCCGTTTGGTTGGTTCAAGTCTCTGACTTGAACCCGCCTGACCTTCAAGCAGCTCAGTTGCTATAAAGATTGCGAGCAGGCTGTTTGTCGCTGTCGGATGCAACCGTCGCAACGGAGTTGTTCAAATGTCAAAATGGTTCAAGTCGGAGACTTGCACCAACTTTAATCCCGCTGATCCGCGATGACCCGCTTTCTTTAATCGTTCGGCCTTATCGAGGCGTGTGCGTTGGCTACCCGTCACCCTTTTCAGGAGCCTGGAAAACGGGTAGCGGGTTTACAGCGAACGGCCTATGGTCATGATCTCCGCTTCTTTGGTCCCTTCGTAAATTTCCAGTATCTTGGCATCGCGGTACCATTTTTGGACCGGGTATTCTTCGATGTAGCCGTAGCCGCCGTGGATCTCCAGGGCGTTATTGGCACAGAAGAAGGCGGTCTGACCGCTGTAAAATTTCGCCATAGCGGCCAGATGATAATCGGGGCGACCGACATCGATCAGCCAGGCTGATTTGTAGACCAACCCGCGCAGAGCCTCGATCATGACGGCCATTTCAGTCAGCTTCTTCTGAGTGAGCTGAAAGGAGCCAAGCGGAGCGCCGAAGGCGGTCCTCTCTTTAGCATACCGAACACTCGCCGTGAGGCAGGCCTCGCTTAGTCCCAGCCCCTGGGCAGCCACCATGACACGTGTGGTATCGAAAAACTGCATCAGTTGCTTGAAACCGCGACCTTCCACCCCCACCAGGTTGCTTTGTGGGACGCGCACATCCTCGAACGCGATTTCCGCCGTGTCACTGGTGCGAATGCCCATCTTTCCCTTGATCTTGTTTCTGGAGATACCGTCGGCATCTGCGGGGACAATGATGAGGCTGAAGCTGTTATGCTTCTTCTCCTCCGGATTGGTGATGCACTGCGCTACCATGAAATCGCATACTGTCCCGTTGGTGATGAACATCTTGTTGCCGTTGATCACGTAATCGGTTCCGTCCTTGACAGCCCGGGTCCTGTATCCCGCAACATCGGTACCGGCATTGGGCTCGGTGAAGGCGCCTGCGCAGACCTTCTCACCCGAGCAGACCATCGGCAGGTAAGTCTTTTTCTGCTCTTCCGTTCCGTGCTGGAAAATACACTCCATGCCAAATCCCGCAGCCACGATATTGAGAGCGATGCCCATATCGATCTTCGAGAATTCCTCCATAATGAGGGCATTTCCCAGTATGCCGACTCCGGCCCCGCCGTATTCCTCCGGAACCCAGGCGCCGACGAAGCCAAGCTCAGCCGCCTTCTTGCGGATCTCGGGCGTGTATATCTCGTTCCTGTCGCATTCCAGGGAAATGGGAGTGAATTCAGCGACCGCGAACTTATAGGCGGTCTCTTTTAACATTCTTTGCTCTTCGGTGAGATCGAAGTTCATTTTGGCTCCCCTTATTGAGAATGTTCTATGCAGCGGTTCATAGAGCGCCGCCGTAGAAGGCTGCACCACCGTATCAGAGCAGGCAGAGTCCTTCGTTTGCGTTAGGCTCTTTCAAAAATGGTGGCCGGTGCCATTCCTCCTCCGGTGCAGAGTGAGACGAGCGCATAGCGGGCGCCGCGCCGCCGGAGCTCGTGGATGGCTGTTACGGCCAAGCGGCAACCGGAGTTGCCCACCGGGTGGCCGAGGGCCAGCGCGCCGCCGTTCACATTGAGCTTACTCATGTCCGCCTTGAGATCCTTGGCCCAGGCAAGCGGAATGGGCGCAAATGCTTCATTGATTTCAAAAATATCGATGTCTTCCATTTTCAGCCCCGCCTTGTTCAGAACCTTGGGCGTGGCATAGAGGGGACCTGTCAGCATGAGATGCGGATCAGATCCCACCACGGCGTTGGCCGCAATGCGGGCAAGAGGCTCGATCTTGAGCTCTTTCATGCGGGCCTCGCTCATGAGCACTACGGCGGAGGAGCCATCGGTGATGGTGCTCGATATGCCGGCGGTGATCCAGCGGGTACCGGGCAGTACCTTGAGAGTGTGGAGCGACTCGCGGCTTGTATCGGGCCTGATGGTCTCATCGGTATCCCTGACGATCTCGTTCCCATCCTTGTCGAGCCCCTTCATAGGGAGTATTTCGTTCTTGAAAAAACCGTTGGCCGTAGCGTGCTGGGCTTTGTTGTGGCTGCTGACGGCAAAATCCTGGCATTCCTCCGGCGTGATTCCCCACTGGTCCGCTATCTCCTGGGCCGAGACGATCTGATTCCAGGCGCCGTATTTACTCGTATAGAATTCTCCAAATGGATTGCCCATCGGTAGACCATTAAACAGGGTGCCGTTCAGATCGCTGCCAAGCGTGTATTTCGACATGAGCTCGCAGCCGCAGGCAATAACGATGTCCATGGTGGCCGAAGCGATCATCCCGTAGCCGAGCTGAATTGCCGTAAGGCTGCTCCCGCACTGGCGATTCACCGAAACGGCCGGGACGGTCATGGGTAAAACGGATGCCAAGCCACCCATACGAGCCAGAGTTGCACCCTGTTC
>JAVEVM010000187.1:0-6432 GCA_034005055.1 Desulforhabdus sp.
TCGGATATTGGGAATAACCTTGCGCTTGTACGAGGCGAACAATACTGAGGAGCCCTGTGCGGGAAAACCGCACGCAGGGATCTGTGAGAGGGCGGTCGGGTAACTGGCTGGTCTATCTCAATGGCTTATATAGGGAATACGCTTAAGGAATGAGTTTGTTGTGAAATTACATATATATAACTACAATAGATATAAAATTGTTATGATTAGAGCCTCTGCGGTGGCAACTCATTTCGATCAAAGAGATTTAGCCTGTCGTCAAAATTCGGACAAAAAGTTTGAAATCAAATACCACGAGAACTGGATTCATAGAGATCTTTTTTGCGTTCCGTCGTTCTATATGCGGAATGGCAAAGCATTTGTAGGTATCGGTCGGCATAGGTTCAAACTGTTATCAAAGTTTCTGCCTGAATTTCCAGCAGGATTTGAAGGATTTAAAGGATTTGAAGGCAAATATAAAATTGAGTCGAAAAAAGTTTACGACAAAATAGTTATCAGGGATCTGGATCCAGACGAGCTGTTTGAGTTTCCTGACTTGCCGATTGAAAATTTAGGAGACGATTGCAACGGGAGACCAATTTGGAAGGATGATATAAAATAAATTTCTCAATTTCATAAAATAATGCACCGGATAGACCGGTGATCATCGCGTTAGAGGTAAGAAAAAGGAGTAATCCAATATGTCGAAAATTTATGGAGTATTGCTCACAAATCAAGGTTGGTAAGATTTGGAGCAAGGATTAAAGCTTTACTCAAGTGAAGGACCTATCGGCAAATACATCTATTGCTCTAATATGCGCCCGGATGGTCCTTATTTCGTAATGGAAGGGATTGCAAAAAAAATCTGATGAAAGCGATTTTAACACAGAAATACTGATTCGCCAGCATCATGTAGATCTTGTTATCTCAGCGTCAGAAAAATCTCAAATAGGGTTTATATCACAGTAAGCCTGGTGTTCGGTGGATAAATATTATTTGGAAATATCTTAACTAAACTAGTGAGCATAGTGGCCGCATGATTATCTTCCTTATTAGAAGATTTGACCACTCCATAGGATGAGGCTTATCAAATTGAGGAGGGCTAGATGTCTTTTTTAAAAAAGTTATTTGGGGAAAAATCAAAAAAACAAGAAATTCCAGATTTTATGACCTTAGCTTCACTGGCCGCAACATCAATTGATGATGCAATTCAAGCTAATGGGCTTCAAGTGATATTTCGGCCAAACACAGCAATTGTACTAAGTCGTTTTAATGGAGTGGGGTTACAATGGACTCCAAATTTAGAAATTAACGACCACGTTCGGTCATTTGTTTATTTATCAGATTTTGAGGAGTTGACGAGTAATATCGAAAAAGCTTTCGGACTTGATATGGCCAAACTCCTTCCTCCAGATAAGGCTTTGGAAATGATAAAAATGATGGCTAGTAGTACGGTAGCCCAGCAAGCAATAGATCAGTTAGCATATGCTTTAGCTTCAAAATTAAGAACTAAAGTTGGTCTTCCCCCAGGGTTATAAAAAAGCGAGGGAGGGGGGGCAGGTCTCCATTTGACTAACCTTGGTTTTATTCGTCAGGTCAACATATCTCTTTAACTAAGGGTTACAGAATCCCGGAACCGCGATATTAAATTCCAACAATAACATTCTACGGACAAGCCGCAGATGTTCACGTTGACGAGTAAGTTGGTGTAACGGAGAAATATGACTGATTTGGAACTTGAACTGAAAATATTGCAAAAATATACACAGCACCACGATGCCGTAGGACTTGACGCACCAAAGTGTGATCGCGAATTGGATATGAAAAAAGTTATCTCTGATATTATAGGCAGACCACCAGAAGAACCAGTTGTCCAGAGATGGTATTCGCGTTTAGCACCCGTTTCTCCTTATCCAGCTGGTGAGAGAGAGGGGACGTCCATAAAATTATAACATTCCTTCCAACCAATCGTTTCAGCGGGTTAACCGCTGAACTGACTGTTCGACAAAGAGGTAAACGTGAACATTGACTCAATCGAATCAGCTAAAAAGCTTGATGAGTGCTTGAGAAAAATCCCTGAGATTGGCCCCCTTCACATTAGTCTCGAAGAAGTTTGGAAAGTATCGGAAAATCATCCGTCTGGAAATCGAATATTCCCTTCTGTGCTTGATATACATTTAAACGTTGCACGCCTGAACATCGAAATTGCTTCTATAGCTAGGCGGATTAATGCAGATATGAAAGAGCCAACAGATCTAAATTGTTTGACTGATCCTATTGATCTGAAGAATAGATTAGACCTATTTGGAGATTCAACAGCTTTTGTTTTACGCTATAGAGCACTTTGGGATAAAATAATGGGTGTTGTCGTTTTGTTATTAGATCCTAAAAAATACCAAAACTTTTGTGGAGCGAAATCCCGCAAAAAGTGTTTTTGCAAATTTCTAGAAAATAAAGGCGGCAGTTGGCCTAGTTATGCAAAAGGTGTAAGCGAAACAATTCAGACCTTCGATGATCGTTTCAGAACTGCAGAAGCACACGGCTCTGGAAGAATAAGAAAGATGGCTTTTAATCGAATTTCTTCAAAATCTAATCCGCTAGAGGATCTTCTCTGGGCTACAAACAGTCTGAATGATCAGATGTTGATTTTCGAAAGAATATTTAAATATTTAGCCGAACAAGGCGCTTGAGAGGGACGCTCCTATCGTCGCGCTCCTGATCCGGGCGTTTTGGGCACTATAATAATGGAAAGAGAATATGTCGCGAACAGCTGACTATACAATTCAGGGATTCTTGTACCAGTTTAACAAGACTGCCCTAGAAGTACTGAAAGCTCAGGATGACGACACAATCACCGTCGAGGGCATTGTAGAGGATATCGAGATAGCATCTCTCGGTTCATTGACGGCAATCCAGTGCAAGTACCATGAGGCCAGCACATCTTTTACTGCGAGCGCGATCTACAAGCCTTTGCTCCAGATGCTCAAACATTTCTCTGAGAACCAGACTGCAAACATTCGCTATGTCCTCTTTGCCCATTTTCCGACTATCGGCAAAATTCCCCCCGTTGTTGACAAGACTACCTTAGAGGCTGCCCTACTATCCACCGATAAAAATCTCGCGAAGCACGTCAAGGCTGTACCGTCAGGCATTGACCTCGCTAGTTTCGTAAGTCGCTTTTCAATGGATTTCGGGCCCAGCTACGAGGACATCGCGAAGCAGGTCGGCAAGGAACTGGAGGCCAACGCGATTCCCAAAGATGATATCGAGACCCTCGCATATCCTAATGCGATTAATATAATCGCCACACTTAGCGTAAAACATGACCCAGCCGAGCGGAATATCACTAAGAAGCAGTTCCTTTCCGATCTAATGGCAATTCGTACAACGGCCATTTCTCGATGGACGCTGGCCCTTAAGAGCCGGGAAAAGCTGCTTCAAGCGCGGCGTAAGCAGCTTAAAGTTCATCTGGATAAGAATGCACGGCTCCGCTACTTCGTCATTGAGCCCAAAAGTATCGAAGACTACGACAATGAAATCGTGCTATTCGTCACCGACTTCATCGGCAAGTATCACTTCAAGACTGCTCACACGAATACTCCAATCCTGTGCATCTGCGCCAATCGGGAACATGTACTGGAAATCCAGCGCCGCCTATTTGCAAAGAAGGTCATAGCAGATGATGGTTATATCGGCGGGGAATTCAAAGAATCCAGGTTTTTCAGAGATCCGATGTTTGTCAAGAAGCCAGGGGGCAAAATTGAAAGAGAGTTTGCCATCCGTTTACTGAGCTGGGGCGACCACGGCGAGGTACTTAATGTCAGGAAATGCGACGACCTCTTCATTATCGGCGAGCCCAACTGCGACACACTCGATACCGTGGATGTGAATGTCGAGCGGATGGCAGGGGCGACAATGAAAGAAATCAAGTATGTCATGGGGGTGAGTAATGTCTATGAATAGTATCGGTCAAGTTCTCTCCAGTTCTCCAGAGGCAATCGTCCTTCTTATTGATGACTTGAAGGTTTTTGAAGACCACAAGGCGGCCCTCCAAGTGGGACGATATATAAAGATTGCCCAAGGGAATAACGACTTCACCGTTGCCGCTATTCGGAACGTCCGGGGGGTGCTGGGACAGGATGCCGAAGATAAACCTAAATGGCACTTTCATATTGAATGCCAGGCAGTAGGCACTCTTGTTGACGGCAAGACGTTTGAACGTGCCAGTGTTCTTCTGCCAGTACCTACTGAGCCCGTGTTTCCTGCAGACAAAGACACCATGGACAAGCTTTTTGCAGAAGATGCCGACTATCAGTTCCCCCTCGGACAACTATCGCTGAACAAATCGACAGCTATGAAAATCCATGGTGACCGTTTCTTCAGCAAGCACATTGCAATTGTCGGGTCTACCGGTTCTGGGAAATCATGTACCGTTGCTCGGATTCTTCACGACGTGGTGGGAATTGCCGATGAGAAGAATTCAAACATCGGAAAGCAAAACAACTCCCATGTCGTGATCTTTGACATTCATGATGAGTACTCTGCAGCATTCACTTTAGAAAAGGAGCAAAACTTTACGTTGAACCGTCTCGATATAGACACCCTCCAGCTTCCATACTGGCTTATGAACTCCGAGGAGTTGGAGAGCATGTTCATTGAGAGCAACGAACAGAACTCGCACAACCAAGTGAGCCAGTTTAAGCAAGCAGTCATTCTGAACAAAGAGAGGCATAATCCAGGAATCAAGGAGATGACTTACGATACCCCGGTCTATTTTTCCATCACCGAGGTCTATCACTACATCGAGAACATGAATCGGGAGATGATTGGGCGTGAAGCGGGAGAGAATAAACCAAAGCTGGCAGACGACACTCTGATTGAGGACCGCAAGGACTACTACTTCGACAAGGCCCAGACATTCGTTCCTCAATCACAATCCAAGGGTTCGAAAGCAACCAACGGACCGTTCAATGGTGAATTCAACCGCTTCGTGTCGCGCCTGGAAACCAAACTAGCCGATAAGCGTTTACGGTTCTTGCTCCACCCAGCCAAAACTGACGGGACTCCCTTCAAGACTCAAGATTTCGAGGATATCATGAAACAATTCCTCGGTTACCTGAACAAAGCCAATATTACGATTGTTGACCTGAGCGGGATTCCCTTTGAGGTCTTAAGCATCACAGTGAGCCTCGTTTCCCGTTTGATCTTCGATTTCTGTTTCCACTACTCGAAGTTGCAGCATAAGAAGGAGTCTCTGAACGACGTACCTGTTATGATTGTCTGCGAGGAAGCTCACAACTACATTCCACAAAGGGATGACGCGGCATATCGGGCATCCAGGAAATCACTCGAACGTGTTGCGAAGGAAGGCAGGAAATATGGTCTGAGCCTCATGGTGGTGAGCCAACGTCCATCAGAAGTCTCCGAGACAATCTTCGCGCAATGCAACAACTTTATCGCGCTTCGGCTCACTAACAACGCTGATCAAAACTACGTCAAGAGGTTGTTTCCGGACAATTCGAGCGGGATTACGGATATCCTACCAAACCTTTCCCCTGGCGAATGTGTTGTTGTGGGTGATGCTGTTTTGCTTCCCGCTGTTGTTCAGATGCCCTTACCGAAGCCTGAACCGCATTCCCAAAGCGTTTGTTTCCATAAGGAATGGAAAGAGCCTTGGCGGGATGTCACGTTCGCTGACGTGATAAGTCGCTGGAGAAAAGAATAGAGAGCCCAACAATGCAAATGCAGCGGATCGCTACCGCGCCCGCTGATTTGAGGCGTTCGGCAAAGTAATCGAAGGAATGAAAGCATCAATACGTTGAAACCACATAGACGGAGAACGACTCTGCAGGAACGCACAACGCCTTGCGCATGCTGTTCCCATCCAATCTCCCACCGACACCATGTCTTTGATTTTGCCCGAAGTGGTGAGAACCGTCACACGCTTCAATTGTGCCCGAATTGCCACGAATTATTTCACCTTATTCAATCCGCCGTCGTTGGCAAAAACGACTATAGCAATAAAGTTTTACAAAAATACGTGGAGGCCAAAAGTACAGAAGACCCCACATTCAAATTCATAATGGCCAAGGTTATGGAAGTGGAAGACCTACGTGGAGCATTCACGACCGAGGCGCCCAAAATTGTGGATGCAGTACGGAAGGCGCTGGAGCCGTATGTTCGCAAGTTAAGAGACGTGGACATTCTTGGTGCCTTCGACATGGTCAAGCAGGGATCGGGGGTCACTTTCAAGGTCGGAGTCAGAGTGTCAGAAGATGTTGCTGACAGCCGTGTCGTTGAATCCTTTTGGGTCTTCCACTTCAACGAAACAGGAGTTCTGAAGGTTGAGACCCTCCGTGTAAAGCGCGGTGAAGACGGTCTCTTTGTCCCCGCGAACGAAACCAATTGAGAAGGTGCGCCGAACCAGTTGGTCCAGCCGACCTCGTGACCTCG
>JAVEVM010000188.1:0-6425 GCA_034005055.1 Desulforhabdus sp.
CATTTGAATCTTTCGATTTACTTATAAGCAACCCGCCCTATCGTCGCGTTCATACCGGTAGAATCAACCCCACCCGACAGCGGGCCATCGCACGACATGAGTTGGCCGGATCTGCAGCCGAAGTTTTCGCCGCTGGCAAGGCTCTGCTGCGAACCGGAGGCCGCCTGACGGTTATCTACCCGGCCGGACGGATGAGCTACCTGCTGCATGCAGCTCAGGAATCCGGCTTCAGTCCCAAAAAGCTAACGGTAGTATATTCGGATCCCTCGGGTCCGGCCAAATTGGTTCACTTGGAATCTCAAAAAGGTGGCGGAGAGGAATTACGAATTAAACCACCCTTTTACATCTACGGCGAAGATGGTGCATATACAGATGCCATGCGGGAGCTGTACGAAAGATAGCTTCTGAATCTTTTCGCACAGTGGCCTAGAGCCGCAATACGGTAGCTTTGTTCATTTTTTCTTTCTTCTTGCGACTAATTTGAACAAATCTCAAGGTACTGCTAGATATAGGAGGAACAAGATGGATTTAGGTTTGCGCGATAAGGTTGCTATTGTGGCCGGAGGCAGCCAGGGTTTGGGAAAAGCCGTGGCGATGGAGATGAGCCGGGAAGGTGCCAGGGTCGCCATTGGCGCATTGGATGATCCGGAGCTTCCCAACGCGGTGGAGGAGATTCATGCTGCAACCGGTGGTGAGATTTTCGGTATCCCGGTGGACGTAAGTGACGCTGCACAGGCCAAGACGTTTGTGCGAAAGGCCATAGACCACTTTGGGACCGTGGATATACTGGTTAATAATGCTGGCGGCCCCCCCTCAAAAACCTTCCTCGAAATCGATGACGATCTTTGGCAAGCGGGTGTGCGGCTTAATCTGATGAGCACCATAATCATGACCCGTGAGGCCGTGCCAACCATGATAGAAAAGAGATGGGGTCGCATCATAAACATGACCTCGATTTCCGTGAAGCAGCCGATCGACGGCCTGATTCTCTCCAACACCGTTCGCTCTGGAGTGATCGGACTGGCGAAGACACTTTCCAACGAGCTGGCCCCATACAACATCACCGTCAACAACGTATGTCCGGGCTACACGATGACAGAGCGAGTCAGGTCATTGGCAGTTGTCGTTGCCGAAAAACAGGGGACTACGCCCGAAGCCGTTATAAGAGGCTGGGAATCCGAAGTGCCGATGAAACGCTTGGGAACTCCTGAGGAGTTTGCAGCTCTGGTGGCCTTCCTGGCCTCGCAGCAGGCGAGCTATATTACTGGAGCCTCCATCCAAATTGATGGGGGATACTATAAGGGAATCATGTAAATTGCCAAATTCGAATCGAAAAGCTTACATCCGGTCGGTCGGCCGCTTTCTGCCGGAACGGAAGCTCACCAATAAGGATCTGGAGCAAATGGTGGATACGACCGATGAATGGATTTTCACTCGCACCGGAATCAGAGAACGCCGTATCCTGGAGCCCGGATTGGGTAATTCGTATATGGCCATCCGGGCTGCCGAAGAGTGCCTGACGCGGGCGGGAGTGGACTCTGGAGAACTGGATTCCATTGTGGTGGGAACCGTTACGCCCGATATGCCGTTCACTTCGACGGCCTGCCTCGTACAAGAAGCACTCGGGGCAAAGCGTGCCTGGGGATTTGACCTCTCAGGTGCTTGCTCCGGTTTCATTTTTGCTCTAACCGTCGGCGCCCAAATGATCGAATCGGGACGGTCCGAAAAAGTGCTGGTCATTGGCAGTGACGTGATGAGCAGTATTGTCGACTATGAGGATCGAAACACATGTGTACTGTTTGGAGACGGTGCCGGGGCGGTATTGCTGGAGCCATCGCCTGAGTCCGAATATGGCATCTTGGACTTTATCAATCGGGTTGACGGCAGCGGTGTGGAATTCTTGAACGTGAAAGCCGGAGGCAGTCGACTGCCGGCAAGCGTTGAAACAGTGGAGAAAAAACTGCACTATGTTTTTCAGGACGGCCGGCAGGTCTATAAGCATGCCGTAACCGAGATGGCCAACGTGTCGCTGCAACTGCTGGAGAGACACGGCGTGCGCGGCGAGGATCTGGCTCTCTTTATTCCTCATCAGGCCAATCTAAGAATTATCGAAGCCTGTGCCGGCCGCCTTCGAATTGACATGAGCAAAGTAGCCGTCAACATAGCTCATTATGCGAACACAAACGGTGCCACCATTCCTCTTTGCTTATATGATGTTTGGGTTGAGGAGCGCTTGACTAAAGGGG
Source organism: Desulforhabdus sp. (assembly GCA_034005055.1). GTDB lineage: Bacteria > Desulfobacterota > Syntrophobacteria > Syntrophobacterales > Syntrophobacteraceae > Desulfoferrobacter. The sequence continues at coordinate 2,247 of JAVEVM010000188.1, forward strand.
ATTATGTCGTGATGTCGGCTTTTGGAGCCGGTTTCACTTGGGGAAGCATCCTCATTCGTTGGTGGTAGTGAAGCTATAGGCCGGCTCTTTGAAGCAATTGCTCCCAACGCGTGTCGATTTGCCGCTGAAAGATTTCTGCCTGCTCGGGAAGCATTTTTTTGAACCGGCTTTGCAGTTTTAAATATTCTTCAACCGGCCTTTTGCGACCGCTGCGTGCAATACTTAGGGTCTTACCGGTCAAACGCAGATTGCCGTCTTCGACTTCATAAAGCACCACAACACCGGTTTCGACCGCAAGTCTTCCTATCTTTATCGTATCTTTTGTCGGATACCCCCAACCGGCTGGACAAGGTATGGACAGGTGAATGAAGCGGGTTCCCACAATGTCTTTGGCTTTGACAAACTTATTGTATAAATCGCCCGGATATGAAGAGCAAGTTGTAGCCAGATAAGCCGGGTGATGGGCCTCCATGATTTGAATGAAATCCTTTTTTGGCTGCTCTTTGGGGATTACCGGCGTGGTGGTAGTGAAAGCGCCGGTCGGAGTAGCACTGGAGCGCTGTACCCCCGTATTCATGTAAGCTTCATTATCGTAGCATACGTAAATGAAGTTCGTTTCCCTCTCAGCCGCACCGCTCAGGGCCTGGATACCCATATCAAAAGTGCCCCCGTCTCCTGCCATGGCGAGTACCGTATAATCGTCTTGCCCAGTGGCCTTCAATCCCGCTACCAGGCCGGAAGCAGAGGCGGCGGTGCTGGCGAAGGTATTGTTGACGGCATTTACGGCAATGGGGGTTTTGGGATAAATGCCATGGAGTATGGTAAGGCAGCAAGCCGGCAGGGTCACTATCGTTTTGGGTCCCAATGCCTTAAGAATATAACGATAGGCGATAGGCAGACCGCAACCTGCACACGTCCGGGTTCCTGGCATGATGAATTCTTGCTCGGGGAGATCCAAAATAGCTGTTGACATAAGGACTTAGTTCCTGTGAGAAAAGTTTCAGGTTTCAGGTTTCAGGTTTCAGGTTTCAGGTTTCAGGTTTCCTCGTTTCTCCTCGTTCCCAAGCTCCAGCTTGGGAACGCACCGGGGGAAGCTCCATCTTCGCGGGAGTGGATTCCCAATTTATTTTTAACTGCAGAATATCGAACAAGAAATGTCGAATTTCGAAGGGCTACCTTCACTTTTGCGGTTCGAAATTCCTTGTTCGATATTCGCTTTAGTTATTTGGTTGCGGCCTAGTCGCGCTCTCTTCGGCCTCCTGTCCTCCGTCTTCCGCCTAAACTTCGCGTCCCAGCCAGCGAGGATGTTTCTGCTGAATGCCTCGATCCAGAGCATCGAAGATCTCCCGGGCGCATTCCACAAGATCGGTTGGCTTGACATCCTTGCCGCCCAGCCCCACGATATAATTGAAAATGGCCGGCCTGTTTCCATTATTGCTGAACAGGGCTGCTTTCAATTCGGTGTTGAGAGCACCCTCGTACCCGTAGCTGATCGCTTTTTCCACAACGGCAACACCCTTGACCTCGTGCAGGGCTTCAGCCAGAAACGCGGCTGGAAAGTGTCTGAAGACGCGCACTCCAATGACACCGGCCCTGATTCCTTGGTCTCGCAGAATGTCGGCTGTTTCGCTCATTTCACTGGCCAATGATCCCATGGTCACAAACAAGATATCTGCATCATTGATTAAATAGCGATACAGAGGATCCGTATAAGAGCGACCGAACGATTCTTCAAAGGTGCTGCCGGATGCGGTAATAACAGCGAAACCTCCTTCGAGATCTTCCTGCAGTCTACGCCTGAATCCCATATAACCAGGACAAAGGGTGCCTTCAGGATCGGGTATGGGATCGGTCATCACTACCGGGTTGATATTGACCGGTCTGTGCGGGTCCAAAACATAGGGCGGCTTGAAAGGAGGCAGGAAGGCGTCTACTTCATCCTGAGAAGGCACGCTGACGGGCATCATGGTGTGTGAAAGACGGAAGCCGTCGAAACAAACCATGATGGGTATCAACAACCGCTCTGCAATCTTGTACGCAAGTATAACCTGATCAAGAATCTCTTGATTGTTTTGACAGTAGAATTGAATCCATCCGGTGTCGCGCTGAGAAATGGTGTCCTGCATGTCGTTCAGAATGGTCCACGGAGCGCCTAGACCTCGATTGGCCACCGGCATGACGATGGGAAGCCGCGCCCCCGCCGCCCAGTGCAACTGCTCGTGCATATAGGCAAGTCCGTTGGCAGCTGTAGCGGTGAAAACCCTTGCCCCTACAAGTGACGCCGATATACAGACGCCCATGGCTGAATGTTCGCTCTCGACTCTGACGAATTCGGCTTCCAATTCCTTTCTTTCCACATACTCTGAAAGGACTTCGGGGATTTTCGATTGGGGAGTAATGGGATAAGCGGCAATAACCTGCACACGGCAAAGCTTCGCGCCGAGAGCCGCCGCCTGATTTCCAGTCAGAATAAGCGTTTGTCCCACGTGATGGCTCCCTATGGATGGGTTGATGAAACTCCCAGCTCTTATTGAAATAGTTTAGGCGATAGTGTTGTTTCGTTCGTTGTTCTACTGGATCCCTGCAGGCATCTCGAGAATCGCATCGCCTCCCGGTGTTAAACCTATTTCAACAACTTTGTCTATGATTTTGTTGTTGGAATCCAACCAATTCAGCGAATGCTGCAGCCGGACGAGCAGAATCAATAAGTCCGGAAAGCCAGTAGACGCACCCGCAGCTCCGGGCATCTATTGTAGCACATCAGAGGAAAGGTGACATCCATTCTTCGGTTCAAAAAAAAGATCTTTTTAGTATGCTGCTCGTTCTGTGGATGGCTTAGAAGCGTGGGCGGGAACAAGCTTTGAAAAAGAGGGTCGGATCCTACCGTTTGGGAGTGAGAGCAAGCGCGCCGATTGGAAGCCTTAAGCTTGCTCTCACACTCTAACCAAAGCTATTTGCGCTTCGTAGCTCTCTTAGATGCCTTGAGCGGATTAATTTTGGCTTGTTGAGCTTGAGCGTCCCCCTTGGCATGGGTGGCGAAGTTACAATGACTCGTTTTCCATTTAATGGCAGGATTGGGAAAACTGGAGCAATATCTGCCCGCTTCCAAATCCATGATTTTCTGGCAACCTTCGCACTGATCAACAACCGTGTGGCAGGAACCTCCGTTGTAGCCGCAGCCAGCTTTCGTCATGAAGGCGCACTCTGCACCAACCTTGACCGTTTGACAAATCATGACAACCACCTCCGAATCTGATAGAGTTCTGTATCTCTCCCCGAGAACCGGGGGAATAGTAACCAGGAAATTTATAATGTCAAGCATTTTCGGAACATCCGTGAGATCTTTGAGAGGTGGCTTAAGTGGCGAAAAAAATCGGTGAGCTCTTGATGGACGAGGGCCTAATCAATCCCGAACAGCTCAAACGTGCCCTCGAGGAGCAGCAGCACACGGGAGAGCGCATAGGTCTTATTCTAGTCAAGCTTGGCTTCATTACAGAGGATGATCTCGTTGAAGCCATCGCCAGGCAATTTAACGTGCCCGCCGTAAATCCCGCCCAACTAGCCATACCCAAGGAGGTCCTCAATTTAATCCCGCTCAATGTTGTGCAGAAATATCATGCCATTCCTTTCGGATTGATGGGAAATACCCTTAATGTGGCTCTGGCAGACCCGGGCGATCTCTTTGTGATCGAAGATGTGCGCTTTTTGACAAGGAAAACGATTCAAATTCATGTCGCACGTGAAAGCTCCATCCGAGAAACGATAGGACGCTACTACGAAGATGAGAACTTTGAAGAGGTCCTGGGGATACTCAGAGAAGAGGCTGATGCGCAATTCTTTGAATCAGCCGAAGATACCGATTTGACATCTTTGGAAGGTGCCGCCGAGCAGGCTCCGGTAGTGAAGTTGGTGAACCTGATCATGATGGATGCGATCCGCAAACAAGCCAGTGACATCCACATCGAACTTTACGAAAAAATGATGCGGGTGCGGTTTCGCATCGACGGTGTTCTCTATGAAATCATGCGACCTCCTCTGCAGATGAAAAACCCGATTATCTCCCGACTGAAAATCATGAGCCGATTGGATATAGCTGAACGACGGCTGCCCCAGGACGGACGCATTAAACTGCGCTACAAGGGACGGGAAATGGATTTTCGGGTTTCAGTCCTGCCCACC
>JAVEVM010000189.1:0-6382 GCA_034005055.1 Desulforhabdus sp.
CTCTAAAGCCCAAGCAGAAGAGGCGGGAGCCCGACTGGGCGATCCGGTGGTGCCCGATGCGCCGTTCCAGTCTATCCTGAGCAACGAAGTCTATATGGGCAAGGCCTTTGACGACAGGGTAGGGGTCGCCCTGATGATTGAAGCAATGCACTATTTTTCATCGATTTATCACCCCAATATCCTTTACGGAGTCGGTACCGTGATGGAAGAAGTTGGCCTGCGTGGGGCCAAAACCAGTGCCGGAATGGTCAATCCTGATGCGGCAATTATCCTGGAGGTGGACATCTGCGGGGATGTGCCGGGCATCAAGGCCGAGGAATCCAGCATAAAACTTGGCGGCGGGCCTGCACTGGTTTTGCTGGAGGCAAGAATGATTCCCAATCTGCGCTTTCGGGATCTGGCGATCGAAACCGCACGGGAGCTGGATATACCACTGCAATTTTCGGCCGGACTGGGCGGCTCCACCGATGGCGGGCAGATTCACTTGCACGGCATTGGAGTTCCCACGATTGTTTTGGGTGTACCCGCCCGTCACATACACAGCCACGTCGGGTACATCCGCCGAGACGATTACGACCGGGCTCTGCGATTGATTGTGGCCCTGGTCGAACGACTCGACGGCGGCACCATAGATTCGTTCACAAGCTAGCTGAGATTGTCGTTACTGACCGATTAGACTTCCATCAACGCAGCTCAAGGAAGGATTGCACAGCTGCAAAGGCTGTCGTTATGGCGAGTCCGGCACCACACTTCATTCTGACCCAATCCTGGTGCGCCAGAAGTGAGCCGGCGGCAAAAAGGTTCTCATAGGCGATCTCATTGTTTCGACCGAGGGGCCGGAAAAAGCCGTCAATCTCCAGTCCAGCCTGGTTGATCGGATGGCCGCGAGAATCCAGGAATCTGGTGCGATGCCAGTCATCTCTTAACTTCGGCTGGTAGACGGGTAACTCCAAGAGAGTCTCCCGAATCCCGCTGCGGCTCGCAGCAAGGCCGCCGCCAAGAAATCTGCCGGTGGCAAGAATGACGCCTTCGCTCTCAATACTCATTTTGCCGTGATCGGCTTCGACCGAAACGCTGAAGATCCGGTCTCGACTGCTCTTTACCGCCGTGGCCCGCACGCCGTGCATGATCACGGCTCCTGCGCGCAGCGCCTGCTTCTCAATAGCCCCCATGAGACGCAGGCCCGGTACTGAAAGCGGCATGGTGGGTATCTCGAAGACCGGCCTTCCAAGCTCTTTCCCGAGATCAGCGGCCACTGCCTCAGATTGGTGCATCCCGAGAATGGCAGGCATGCCTATCAATTCGGCATTCTGAATGAAAGGGAGGATGGCTTCCGCCAGTGCCTTGCGGACGTGCTGGGATTCCAAAGCTTCGGCCAGAAAAATATTCTGCCGATCTACGCCAGGGAATGTGCACGGAAACTCGAGTCTTTGGGCTCGCAAGCCCGGCCATCGATCTCTGAGCGTTTCCACGACTTGCACAGCGCTGAATTCTTTCATCCCTTCGAAGTCAATGATCAATGCGGATCGCTTATCCTGCAACCCGAGCACTCCTGGCCACATGGTTCGCGGCACCTGCCAGGTGGTCTTGAGGGTGCCGGCGCAGGTGGCCAAAACCGCATTTGCCTCGGGCCAACCGCAGTAGTGGAGGCCGGCTCGGTGCAGAATTTCGAGGAAGCTCTTCCAGGCCTTGTGAATGTTTTCCATGCCCGCCTTGGCATAGGGATGTTCGGGCAAATCGTTGATTAAAGAAATGATCCCGGCCCATGGATTATCCCAGCGACAGCGCAAAGAGAGGGGATGTATGCCGAGGAGATCCAGGAGGCCGCTGGCAAATAGAGTCTGGCCCGGGGTCGAGCCAATCTGTATGGTGTCGATACCGCGTGCCGCTGCGAAGGCGGTGGCAGCCGACCCGGTCAAACCGGTTCCGACCACCATCAGCTCGGTTTTTTGCACGGCAGCAGAGGCGGTCATGGCAGCCGCCCCAGCTCTAGGCCAAACAATCCGCAGTGCAGCGCTTCCTGAAGCTCTTCCTGGGCCAGCTGCGCTCCCCACAGAATCGGCCGCAGTCCGTGCCAGCGACGCTCCAGGAACTGCTGAAGTGCAACAATGCCCTGATCCGACTTAAACTCGCCACGATCATAGATGTGGGCGGCCAGCCTGAAGCCGCAAAAAGCACCCTGGCAACAGCCCTTGCCGACTCTGCTCCTGAGGCCGATGGAGCTGAGGTCGAGCGTTTCTCCCCGAGTGCGAACATGATCTATTATCTGATCGACCACACCGGCCGGAACCATCTCACATTCACACAGGAGGGGCTCTTTTGGATAATCTTGCCGCAGCCACATGCGAGGGGCGAGCCCCGGTTCCGTCCATTGATGCGCTTCACTGGAGGCAAGCGGCACCGTTTTGGTGCGGCATGGAACCTTCACTTTCAGACGATTACAGACAAGATCTGCGGCCTTTTCGGCCATAAGACGAAAAGTGGTCAATTTGCCGCCCGTTACGGTAATGAAATTGCTCAGCCCTTCTGCTTCATGATCGATTACGGCGAACCCGCGGCTGAGAGACCGCCCATCTGCGGCTTGGTCTGCCGCGATGAGGGGGCGCACACCCGCAAAAGCACGCACATAGCGAATGCGGGAGAGTACCGGCGCCATTGCGGAGGCTTCGGCTATCAGACGATCCACCTCGTCAATGGTTGGATGAGCCCAATCCGGTGAATCCAATCCTATCGATGTCGTGCCGATCAAAGAAACAGTGCCGCCGGGTGAAATGATATCGCCGTCTGCCGGGCGGCGCAGACGGTTTATAACCGAAGCGGTTACCCGGGTCTGGGTTATCAGCAGACTACCCTGGAAATAGATGAGGGGTACCGACAAGCCTGCCAAAGCTGCAACCCTTCCCGCCCAGGCTCCGGATGCGTTCACCACTTGCTCCGTTGCCACCCGGATCTCCCGGCCGCCGCCGGCCTGGTGCAGGTGCACCGACTCGATGCTACCGCCGTGTCGCTCGAAGCCGGTCACCTCGGTGTTGGTGAGCAGTCTGGTGCCGAACGCTTCTGCTTCGGCAAGGGTCTCCAGCGAAAGTCTGAATGGATTAATAGCGGAGTCTTCGACCCGATAGGCGGCAATGATTGTATCCGCCAGAGCAGGCTCCAGCTCGATAGCATCTTTCGGCTCAATTATTTCAACGGGAATGCCGCTCTGCTCACACAGCATGGGAAAATCCGCTATGTAAGCCTCGTCGTCTCCAGCGACGGCCACAAAGAGCCCACCGGTCTCTTCGATGCACTGCGGAGCGAGAGTTTTCAAAAGACGGGATTCGTCCCGGCACTCTCGAGCAGAAGCGGGATCGTTGGATACGTAGCGGGCGCCGCTGTGGAGCAGACCGTTATTGGCTCCCGAAGCCCCGGAGTTGATGTCGCGCCGATCGACGACGATGCAGGCGACTCCCCTGAGCGCGAGATCCCGGGCAAGGCCGGCCCCAGTTATGCCCGCACCGATTATCAGCACTTGAGCTTCCATTTCCACAAGCGTCATCCTGTGAAGACAGTGAGCATTTAGAGTAAATTCAAAATAGCATACCCGTTGCTGAGGGCACAAGGGCGTGCAAGGGCGGCCGTGGAATCCGAATCGATGAGCCACTTTCTGGTGGATCATGGTAGCAAGTGGTGGTAAGTTTTGTTGGTACCGGGGAGCTTGGGGGCATGCGGCTCAGAAGGGCTCAGAGGCACTGGATGCCGAACAGTGCGGATCTCCGGCCGCTTGTCTTCTCCGGTTACGGCTCGATCTTTCTTCTCCTTTCATCAAGAGACAGGTAACATCGGCACTCCGCAACAGGCTTCTATCCTGCTTTGGGTGAAGCTCCGATACATAACCCTTTCATGAAGGAGGTGAGACACGGATAGGTGCTTGAGTAGGACGGTTTTCTGCTAATCGAGGAGACTTTTGGGCCGGGATGTGACTGGCGAGAGGTTCACATTTTTATGCCGTGACAAAGAAAATGTCACCAAAAGGGGGTCGAAAATGAGAAATAAAATGTTAGCCAAAACGGTCTTCACTATCCTTTCAATGGCGCTGCTGCTGATGCCACCTTTTGCTCTGGACAGCCAGGCCGCAGATAAAATCGGTTGGGTCGGTCCCGTCTACAAGGAACTGTCCGACAGCCTGACAAAAGGTTTCACTGCGTACTACAAGAAAACCTATGGCAAGGACGTAGAGATCACTTTTGTCCGGCCGGGCGGATGGCCGGTGTGCATTGACAAGGTGAGAGCATGGGGCGACAAGCCGGATGCAGATATCTTTCTGGGTGCCGGCGCTCCTGCACATGAAGTCTTGCTTAAAGAGAATATGATCGTGGCATATAAGCCCAAGGATTGGGACAAGGTTCCTGCCGACTGGCACGGCATGAAGGTTAAAGATAAGGATGGCTACTGGACCTGCTTTGCCCCCTGGATTGTCACTAATCTCTACAACCAGAAGGTCTTGAAAAGCCTTAAGCTGCCGCCGCCAAAAACCTGGAAGGAACTGCTCAACCCCATCTACAGAGAGAGCATCGTATATACTTTGCCGTACGCCTCCGGGACTATGCATGAAATGATAGAAATCATTCTGCAGACATACGGCGAGAAAGAAGGGTGGGCCTACCTTAGATTATTGGCTGCGCAGTTGGCCCGCTTTTCCACCGGCAGCACGGATACGACTCACATCGTGAATCGCGGCGAGGTTCCCATCGGTGTTGCCCAACCGCAAATGAATGCGATGGTTGCGCGCAGAGACGGATACCCGGTAAGCGACTTGCTTCCGGATAAAACGATACTGGTCCCCGAAGCAGTGGCTATGTTGAAAAACGCGCCCAATGAAGCCACGGCAAAGATTTTTCTCGACTGGCTGTTCAGTATGGAAGGCCAAAAGTACGTCTTGGAAGGCGGTTATTTCCCGGCCAGAAACGACATAAAATTCTCCGCGTGGGAAAAGGAAGGCGTGACCATGGCCGAGCACGCCGGTAAAGCGCTTGGGGTTGATTCCTTTTGGGATTTGCAGGTCGGATTCATCGAGTACGATCTGGATCTGGCCACCAAGAGGTGGGATGAAGTCAATCATTATTATGAGTATGAGATTTACAGGAAGTGGGACGAGCTGAAAAGGAGTCTGATCCTGATTGAGGAAGTCGAGGGAGAAGTAGAAGCGGCAAAAGCACAGAAGATGGATGTGGCCAAGGCTGAAGCCAAAATTAAAGAAGCCAGAAACCTGTTTGAATTCGAAGGCCAGTATGCGGCGGCCCGCCTGGCGGCGTCGAAGGCCCGCTCTCTGCTGGTTGCACCGTAGCGACGAGATTGACCCTGATGGTATGGTTCGAAGATACGGATTTCCATTTGCTGCGCAGAGTCGCAGAGAAGAACAATGCGACCGTTTGGCTGCGTCCTTGCGTAGCAAAGGACCTGGGAGACCAACAAGATGGTTCGTGGTTCAGTCTTTGGTGAAAAGCCCCTTCCAGGGGCTTTTTTTCGTGAGATCCAAAGGGTCCTTTCCCGCAGGATGAGTAAACAGCTGCAATTCCCCGCGTGACCTAAGTACATCGTAAAAAAGGATGCAATATGTCTCGTGGTAACTTCTTTCTGGCAACGCTCCTGTGGTCGATCATTGCCTTCCTGGTGATCTATCCCCTGTCGATTTTAATGCTCGAAAGCTTCAAAATCGCCGGAACGGAAAATTTCGGCTTTGACAATTACCTGGGATTTTTCCAGGACACCTACTACTTGAAAACTTTTGGCAATACACTGGTTTTGAGCACATTGGTTCTGCTGACTACCACTTTGTTCGGAATACCGCTCTCCTACATCCTGGCCCGCTATAGACAGCATGGGAAGACTGTTTTCACGGCTCTGATCCTGCTGCCGATTGTTTTGCCGGCTTATGCGGGTGTATTCGCATTTATCATCTTCTTCGGTAAGTATGGAACGGTTAATCTGCTCCTCATGGATATGGGCCTGATCGCTAAACCGATCAATTTCATTTACGGTCTGCACGGATTGGTGTTCGTCCAGGCGCTGCACATGCTTCCATTTATCGTACTGAGTCTTTCCGCCGGTTTCACCAACATCGATCCTTCCTTTGAAGAGGCCGCCGAAGTGGAAGGGGCTAGCGGCTTCCGACGGTTCCTGACGGTTACCCTGCCCCTGTGCACGCCAACCTACCTGGCCGGTGCCGTCATCGTATTTTTGTGGCCCTTTACGGACTGGCTCACACCCTTGATTTTGGGACAGGTGGATTATTTACCTTCCGTTGCCTACATCAACATCGCCTATCATTTTACCGACTTGCAGCGAAAATACATGGGGATTGTGGCGGTGGTCATCTCTTCTTTGGTTTGCATCAGCCTCT
>JAVEVM010000190.1:0-6371 GCA_034005055.1 Desulforhabdus sp.
GTCTGCCCGGCATCCAGATTCTTTGCCTGTGCGGCGGTATCCTGAAGGGTGCTCTGAAGGTCAGCTCTGGCTTTAGTCAACTCTTCGGTAGACGTGGCATTCTGATGCAACAAATTACTGAAAGTTGAAATCTGAAATTTATAAACGTTGATTTGAGTCTCCAGAATCTTGGCAGACTGTTGCATCTGCTCAAGTCTTCCTTTGAGTTGGGCATTTTCATCTCTTTCGGAGACAATGGTGGATGTAAGCGAATCGAGGAGGATTTCCAGCTGATTATTTGGTGCCGTAACGTCGGAGTTTTCTCCGGCGCCGGCCGCTGCACCTGCGAATAACAAAGATAAGAACAAAAACAGGGGAAGAAAAAAGCCGTGCATAAACCTGAACAGAAGGTTTCCCAGTTTGCAGCAGTGAATCATCGATAAAGTGCTCGCCACTTTAATGGTTATCATTAGCTGTCGTTCGGAAGCTCACGTTGTTGTGACACCGCCGGCAATTTCGAGCTGCTGTAAGAGAGTGAGTGCCTCACGCTTCGGCATACTCACCATGACCTATGAATCCCATCTCCGGCTCCCGGATAGAGACCGGTCCTGCGCTCATGAAGCGCGTTGAGCGTAATCCACGACCTCTTATAGCGCATTCCTGGGTAGTTTTGAACTTTATTAGGCGAAGCGGGGCAGCTCGGTGGGATAAAGATTATTGTGCGGGCTGGAGTGTAAAGATATAGCGACTCAATCGCTGCGGATCTAATGAATCTACCTGCCCCTTCAAAGCAGGCATTTGGTCGCGGCGCTCTCGTCCCGCAGCCCTTACGATTGGCAAGATTGCGCATGATCGATATTTCAATGCAGAACATTCGGCCGGGCATCAATCAAGAGCGCGTGCAACCGTCTGTGACCTTAGTCTCTGGTTATATGGATCATGGAATGACGCTGGCATCTGCCAGCCTTTGATTAGTACCCCAGACCGAAATCCCCCGCCCGACCGAAAGCGTCAACTTTTCCTTCCTTAAGCCTGATATAGTAATCGTCCCTCATGAACAAGCCACCCGAAAGCTTATAGTTCAAATACTCGATGTCTCCTTTTGCGCTCGTGCTGTTCGGTTCGCCCATGATCACAACCGCTTCCTGTTTTGTCATGCCGATATTAACACTGTTTATTTTTCCCGCCGAAGCACATCCCAATGTAAACAAGCTCAACAGTACCACCACCAAAAGCTTCTTCATCCCCTTTCCTCCGTTTCCTAAAATTTGGCCCAGAGCGCCCCAGAACCGATATATGCATAAGCCCTTATACGCCAAGTCGGATTGATAATACAGTACATTTTCGCCAGGTTTTGGAGCCAAAAAAAGCGGGCCCTTGGAGGGGACCCGCCGAAATTTTGTTTGCTAGTTGCCAGTAAAGAAAAAGGAAGAGTCAAGCCGACCTATAGAGTCTCTAATTTGTCGGATTGCTCCAGGATGGATCAAAAGCTCTCGCATGGGAGAAATTGGTGAATTCAAAATCCATCACCTGGCCGGTAACCGGAATAATCTGGTTGTTGCCGGCATTCTGAAGTCTGGTGAGCAAAGTATAGTTGGATCTATCGTAACCACCGGGAACCGCAAAGGTATCCCATTCCGCCGTCCGCGGATCGCCGGTGGATGTCCCTCCGCCCAGTCTGAAACCGCTCATCGTAAAGTGGCCTGCAGTGAATGTATTCCCTGCACCATCGGCGCTTGCGGTGACCAGATCGAAGGGGGAGCTGCCGCTATTGACCAGGAATCCCCAAGGGGCAAGTCGGGTGGCGGATTGATTTCCTATGGCCACAAAATTAACTTCATAAGGCAGCAGGGTACTTGCACCTCCTGTGATTAAGCTTGGCTCATCTTCTTCCATATTCCACGCTGAAAAGGTCACCTGTACGCTGCCCAACTGAGTTGCTATGTTCAACTGGCCCCTGGCGCTTGCAGCCGCTGCCAGGTTATTCACCTGCCATTCTCCCCGGTTGGCCGCATCTGTCCCGCCCAGGCAAGTGCCAGTGCCGCTAAGCAATCCGCCGCGCGCGCAATCGAAGAAGTAATGGAGATACTTGGTAGGAAACGTTAGCGCCACCAGGGTGTAGGTCTGTCCGCTGAAGCCTGTATTGAAATAGCTGGAATGCAGGCTCTGCTTGATGAACGCCACATCGATATCGTCCAGGCTCCATGAATCGACCGCATACACCCCCGTAGCGGCAGCATCATCTCCGTCGTTCCAGGTCGGGCCGAATTTGGTCGCCCAGTCTGGCTCCGAATAAGCATCGTCGCTGGCACGATTGTAAATGATTGTGGCGGGATCTATGGCGGCGCCGCCGGCAGTAGTGCCGGCCCCTCCGGAACCGGAGCGAAGCGGCGTGCCATCGGTGATTTTTACGGCACTAATGTCTCGATGAGGACCGCCGACATTCGTTCTGAAATCTCTTATTGCCCTCATCTGATAGCCGAAGTACAGACCGTTTGTGAAATCACCCAAAAAAACGCGACCGGTCAGATATTGTTCCACATCTTCAGCGACTTCACCGTTGAAAGAGGGTGCCCCCGCAGTTCCCGGCCCCGTCCACAGCTCGTCCATGATGGTGTTGAAGGTAGCGCTGTCGGCTATCGGCCCCGGAGTTCCCAGGCTATCGAGTGCAAACAGGCCGAATACTTCAATGTATCCAAAGGCCGCTTCAGCAAAGGACTTCTGTGTTGTCGGCAGCAAAGTAAATTCGTTCAGCAAGCTGAGACTGATCTGCTGACTATAAATGCCGCCAGAGGTCGGTAGGGCGCTTCGGGTAAGGGTGTTGACATCGGTGCTGATGATACGCAGATCGGTGATGTTGCCGGAGGCATCGCCAAACGGTTGGATCTGGAACCAGAAGACATCGTGAGGTGAAAGCAAGATTGGAATCCGCATTACTTCAATACTGTATCTGCCGGATCTCAATCGGATAAATGCGCCCACCCACTTATCGCTGACATTTTCAATCGAAATGTACGGTACAAAACTGGTAGTTCCGGTTGGATCGAATGAGCTGCTGATGAGTGCCCGATAATAATCTCCCAACAGCGCATCCCCCTGTCCTCCATGATTCCAAATCATCGCATCCTGTGGGTCCGGATCAACTCCGGGCGGACTGGCTGGATCGTAAGAGTCTGCCCACACGCCGCTTGCGACGAATCCGATTCCCATCGCAAAAACCAGGATCACAATTGAAATCTTACGACTGAAAGCCTTCATCTTGTTCCTCCTTGTGTTAATGGTAAGCTAGACTAGAAAACGCCCATTGCTGATCAGCAAAATGGGGGGCGTGATACTGGCGAGGTCCGGTGATGGCCCCTAAAATGGGATTCCCCGGTGCAATCCCCCCATTCGCAGTCTTGCCTGGAGTTTCGGTCCACCTCGATCATGTAATCGGAAGGTTAGGGTTTGGTGGCGCAATAACCATTTTACATTCATCAAGTCGTCCGTGTTTCTCGCAACTAAGCGCGATGCGGTCTTGCTGAATGATATGTCCTATAGTGATAAGACCCTGATTAGAGCTTTCAGTATAATTTTGGACTTTCATAGGCAATGAGGGCTCTCCGAGCACAACACAATAAGGTAAGTTGGAATATTGAATATGGGGACTTAATGTCAAAACAGACTATCGATGAAATTTGAGTCCAGTAATAAAACTAATTATGCAGGAACTACATCTGCAAGGGGGAAATGCCTATTTTCTATGGATAGTGCTGCTCGGGACAAAAAGCAAACGCAGAAACCGCCCTTTCACTGCCACACCTACTGCGTTTGAAGCGAAGAGCGGTTTCTGCCATAACCTGATGCAGGAGCGAGCTCCCTTCAAATTGAAATCTAAGGTGGTGCCGAAGCGGGGACTCGAACCCCGACAGGCCTACGCCCACTAGACCCTGAACCTAGCGCGTCTACCAGTTCCGCCACTTCGGCTAACAAAAACGTTGCAAATGAAACTTAGCTAACGTAAGTTAAAACTTCTGTGCTGTCAAGGTCTATTTTTTGGCTCCGGCTCAGGTTATTGTTTATTGAAATCTAGTTTTCATGCGGTCTACGAATGATACCAGCAAACCCCGCTGCTATAACTCTGGGAAACGCTGCTGTGGAAATGAATGCCGCAATCAAGTGCTGGAGGTAATAACCCGCATATGCAAGTTTTTATTGGAATTGATAAGGTAAACAGACGTTTAGAAAAGCCCGTGCTCACTATCGGCAATTTCGACGGAGTGCATCTCGGACATCAAGCTCTTTTTCAGAAAGTAAAGCAAACAGCAAAAGACCTCAAGGGGGAATCAGTCGTTATGACCTTCGATCCCCATCCCCTGGAAGTGCTCTCCTCCGGCAACGGCCCCTTCTTTATCACCGATCATGAAAGAAAATTGCAGCTGATTGAGAACTGTGAAATTGACGTAACTATCGTGGTTCCGTTCAGTCACGTGTTTGCTCGAATGACTGCCCGTGATTTTGTCAAAAACATTCTGGTCGATCGAATTGGAGTCAAAGCTCTGGTGGTCGGCTATGATTATAAATTTGGACACGGTCGCGAGGGCGACATAGATTTCTTGAGAAACCTGGGTCGAGAATATGGTTTTAGGGTAGAAGCAGTCACCGGCATCAAAAAAGATGAAACCGTGGTGAGCAGCACGGCAATTCGTCAATTCATTCAGAAGGGCCAACTTCGAGAAGCGAACGCGCTCCTGGGTCGACCGTATGAGATTTCAGGATTTGTGGTGAAGGGGAGAGACAGAGGCGGACGGGTACTGGGTTTTCCTACCGCCAACATTTGCTTATCGCGGCAGGCTCCTCCCAAAACAGGAGTATATGCGGTTGAGGTGGAAGTGAGCGGGAAGCGTCACGGCGGGGCAGCGAACCTTGGATACAATCCCACTTTTGGCAACACCGATCTCTCTTTGGAAGTGCACATTTTTAACTTCAATGAAGAAATTTACGACAAACCAATCACTATTCGCTTCATTGATCGATTGCGGGATGAAAAACGCTTTTCCGGTCCTGCGGAATTGGCTGTCCAAATTGAGAAAGATATCCAAACGGCGCGCCGAATTCTGGCTGCACGAAAAACCAACTTACAGAAATCCGACTAGCAGGGTGAAGTGATACCCGATTCCTGAAGCTCTTCTGCCGAATCGGCATAGACCGGTTGGCAAGCGGAGAGTTGTGCAAGCAGCTCTTCCACGCGATTTTCCATAGCCGTGATGAGTGATGCCAGGGTTTGTGTCGAAGGAGCTGAAACGGCAACTCCTCCGTGGCGCCTTACCTGAAGTTCGACGTATTCGGGGCTGACCAGATCGATCTTATTGAATACCAGGATCGTCGGTTTTTGATGTAAATCCAGTCTGGTCAGGATTCTCTCAACGGCTGCTATCTGATCCTCAAACTGCGGGTTGCTGATATCGATCACGTGGAGCAGCAGGTCCGCATCGTGGAGCTCTTCTAACGTTGCCCCAAACGCGTCAAGCAGATCTTTGGGAAGATCCCTGATGAATCCCACCGTATCGGTAATGATGACCTCTATGTCCCGTGGAAAGCGCAGCCTTCGGGAGGTTGGGTCGAGGGTGGCGAAGAATTTATCTTCCACATAGACGGAGCTATTGGTCAGGCTATTGAGCAATGTGGATTTTCCCGCATTGGTATAGCCGACAATCGAGATTATGGGCACATCCTTGCGCAGCCTCTTGGAGCGGCGCTGACCGCGATCCTTGCGAACTGTCCGCAATTCATTTTCCAGATGAGCGATTCTATCTTTGATGCGCCGGCGGTTGATTTCCAGCTTGGTTTCACCGGGGCCCCGTGCACCAATCCCACCTGTCAACCGTGACAAGGCATCGTCCTTCATTCCCAGCCTCGGCAGCAGATATTTTAATTGTGCCATCTCGACCTGTATTTTGCCCTCGCGGCTTTTGGCCCGTTGTGCAAAAATATCGAGAATAAGCTGGGTGCGGTCAATAACGCGCAGTTCAGTAGTGTCGGTAATAGATCTGACCTGGGACGGATTGAGATCCTGGTCGAAGATCAGCAGATCCACTCCGAACTGCAGAGCCCTCAGGACGATTTCGCTCAGTTTGCCTTTTCCGATTAGATATCTGGGATTAATCTGCCGTTGTCTTTGGATGATGGTTTCAACCGGTGTTATACCGCTTGCATGAGCCAGCTCGATCAATTCGTCCATGGAAGCTTTCGCCGACTCCCTGTCTGTTGCGTCCCTTTTTGAGAGCACATTTACCAGAATTGCTCGATCCTGTTGCCTAGCTGCCGGTATAGCCAGTCGGTTTCGCTCCAGTTCTTCTTCCAGTGACTCTACCAGCTGCAAAAAATCAAGATCTGGATCATAGCAGGGCATA
>JAVEVM010000191.1:0-6370 GCA_034005055.1 Desulforhabdus sp.
GCTGATGGGCCAGCTGAAATCTTTCGACCGCCTGCTTTGTCTTTTCATCAAAAGTGCCGTCAGCCTTACCCTGGGAAAAACCTTCTTCAAATAGGCGTTTCTGAAGTTGATGAACGGAGTGCCCTTTGGAGCCGAGCCTTAGCTTGGGTAAGTTAAGAGTTTTGAATGGATGTTCACGCGTGAGTTGTTCGTATTTCGCCAAGGCTTTGCGAACACTTGCATAGTGCGGCGAGTTGGACTCAAGTTTAGTCAAAAGCTCGGTAACCGAAATCTCTCCCCATAAAGCCCGTGTGAGCTCATGATGCGATGATGGGTGCATCTCTTTGGCGTATCGGCAGAGATCCTTGATCAGGGATACTTCAATTGCACTGGCAGTGCGGAAAAGTTCATCATTTCTTTGTTCCGGCTCATCGCCCGGCTCATAGGCTGAAAATTGAATCGGTAAAGAAAGAATAGTGTTCGGATCGGATTCTGTGACTCCGGAGGGAACAACGGAGGGAATCATCGCTTCCAGGCGCCCGGATCGCGGCAATGTCTGTAGAGGATTGAGAGCGTTGCATCGCAGAGAAGCGCGCAACTGCTCAAGCTTCTCCACGTCCTTCAGCAGCTCTTTGACATGGTAAGGTGCAGGATTGATAGCTTCACTTTTGAGGTGCTTTAATCTCTCGATAAAAATCATAGCGTCTGAGGTCAAACGGAAGCTGGAATCGAAAAATAAAGGTTGCCAATCTCTTTTCCTGTAACCGAGAAGGATGTGCCTTTGCTTTGGGTCGTGAATTGCGTTCTCCGGCATGGCCTGTCGTATGAAGCTATACCACAGGGGCGAACTCTTGCCGCACCAGATCGTCTCGCTCTCTTGTGTCAGGGCATCTTCGTCTGCGGCAAAAGAGACTTCATGGAGGGATTCGCTGCCCAGGAAAAGCATTAGAGCCAGAATACAGAAGATCTTAATCGAAAGACAATCCAAAAGGTTCTGTTTTCCATACGCGCGGGCGAGTGAGAACATCGATCTATTCATACTGGTCGCTGGAGTTCGCATTTTCATAAAGGTGAATTTGCTCAGAGAAGCTCAGCTTATCGGCGGGACATTGTCTGTTGCGGCTTTCCGTGCTTTGACAGGTCTGGCAACGAGCATCACTGCAAAACTGGCAGAAGTGGCAATCACGACAAGCGTGTTTTTTCGGGCATTCCAGCACGCTTTCCGCGGGCGAATAGACCTTCAATCCCCCCACCAGAACAAAGCGAAGCTTATCCTTTTTATCTTCCGATTCCATTTTACCTCCCGCTGTTTGAATATGCTCACTCCTTACGGTTTAGTATAAGATTCGAGAACTTTTTAGCCAAGAGAATAAAAACAGTTTCCCCTACAACACATTTGTGTTACTTGCAATAGACCTTGATTGGGAAGAGCGCGACAGGTCGATTCTCTGCTGTGGACTTTTTATAGAAGGGTAAGATCCCTGATTTCGATTATGGGCAGAACTAAATCGCTGCCCGCAACGAAGGAGAAATCGGAGTGCAATCCGGGTGCGCGAATTCCAACCATGAGCTGGCCCTGGATCACGATTATTTCATGGGATTGGCTCTGATCGAAGCCCAAAAAGCCCAGGCCAGGTTGGAGGTACCAGTAGGTGCGGTGTTGGTGGACTCTGTCGGGAAGGTTTTGGCAGAGGCGCATAATGCGCCCATCGGCTTGCTGGACCCGACGGCACACGCGGAAATCCTCGCTTTGCGACATGCCTGCAGAGCCTTGCAGAATTACAGGCTTCCGGGTGCTATTCTGTATGTAACGCTGGAACCTTGTGCTATGTGCCTGGGTGCCATGTTGCAGGCACGCGTTGATACCCTTGTGTTTGGAGCCATCGATGCAAAGTCGGGCACGGCAGGAACCGTGATGGACTTGACAAATGTGCCGAGTTTCAATCATTATATTAAGGTGATTTCTGGGGTTCGTGCAGAGGAGTGTGCTTTGCTTTTGCGGCGGTTTTTTCAAGAACGCCGGCAAGAAGAAAAGAATCTGAGAAAAGGAGAGGTACCGAAGTGGCCGTAACGGGGTCGACTCGAAATCGACTTGTCTTGTGAAGAGCAGGGCACGTGGGTTCGAATCCCACCCTCTCCGCCACCCTGAATAAGCTTAATTTGTGCAGTATCTTAAGAAAACAATTTGTGGAGAGATGCCCGAGCTGGCTGAAGGGGCACGACTGGAAATCGTGTGTACGCCCAAAAGGTGTACCGAGGGTTCGAATCCCTCTCTCTCCGCCACATTTTTTGCCTGGATTCTATTCATTCTGAACGAACTGCCGGAACAGTAGACACTTCCTTTCCCAAAACTCCCTTGCGACTATCAACTGGCGATACGGATTATCCGAAAGCTCATGTCTTATCTGGTATTGGCGCGAAAATGGCGCCCTCAAAATTTCGATGAGGTCGTCGGGCAACCGCATGTGACGAGGACTCTGCAAAACGCCGTCCGTTCCAAACGGATAGCTCACGCCTATCTTTTTACCGGCGCGCGCGGAGTCGGCAAAACCTCTGTGGCCCGCATTCTTGCAAAGTCCGTCAACTGTGAAGGGTCGGCCGATTCGCCGCCGTGCAATACCTGTTCGAATTGCCGTGAGATCACTAAAGGCAGCTCGGTAGACGTACTTGAAATTGACGGTGCATCCAACCGGGGCATCGACAGCATTCGAGAGCTCCGAGAAACGGTGCGATATCGCCCAGCCAAAAGTCGATATAAAATTTACATAATTGACGAAGTACACATGTTGACCACGGAAGCCTTCAATGCATTGCTCAAGACTCTGGAAGAGCCTCCCGAGCATGTACTATTTATATTCGCCACAACCGAGCCACACAAAATACTGAGCACGATCTTAAGCCGCTGTCAGCGGTTTGATTTTCGGCGTATTGCGACCAGCGAAATTGTGCCTCACTTGAAATCAATTGTCGCTGAAGAGCAAGTGCAAGTCTCCGACACGGTACTCTATGCAATTGTCGGTGAGGCTGATGGCAGTATGCGCGATGCCCAGAGCCTTTTGGAGCAGTTGCTTGCTTTCAGTTCGGACGGCTTGTCCGATCAGGAGATCCTTGATGTGCTGGGGGTCGTGGACCGCCGGAGCGTGCATCGAGTAGGACGAGCAATTCTGCAAGGTGATATCAGAACCTGCCTGGAGGTGGTTGAAGATGTTTACCGGCGGGGCATCGACAGCAGGCGTTTTTGCCAGCAACTTTGCGATCATTTCAGAAACTTATTGTTCTGGTCGATCAAGGCGCAAGGGGATGACTCTTTTCAGTTGGAGCTGCCCGCAGAAGAAAAGCAACTGTTACAGGAGGAAATAGAGAAGATCACCTCTGAGTCTCTGTACCTCTATTTTCAGATGGTGATGAAAGGGGAAGAAGACATCCGGCGATCGACTTTGCCAAGGATTTCGTTGGAGATGCTCCTGGTACGTATGGCCCGATTGCCCCAATTGGAATCTTTGGATAATTTGCTTAACAAGCTTGAGGTATTGGAAGATCGGCTGGGGCGAGGGGATGCTGTCTTATCACCGTGCCGGCAAGAGCTGGTGCAGCAATGTCAAACGCCGATCAGTCCGGTCACTGAGGAGGATAAGGCATCTTTAGCGGATGATAACTTCGTTCGCGAACCGGAGCCTTCTTCAATTATAGAGGCAAATGAAGTCAAATCCCAGACTGGGGCCAGGCAAATCGACGACCCGCAGGAGCAATGGAGAAACTTTCTGCAATGGCTGCAAGCTCATGACCCGATACTCCAAGCGAAGCTCTCCCATAGTCAGATCAGCGTCATCGATGATAGCAGCATCGAGTTGGAAGTGCCGGAGGTTTATGAAGATGCAGTAAAAGATCAACGCACGATTGCAAAGCTCTCTGAAATGGCTGGCTCTTTTTTGGGCATCAAGTTCCAATGGATCATAAAGGGACGCTCGTCACTGCGCCCCGGTCACAATGAGCAGCAGGATCCCAAGAAATCGAAAATTAGCTCAAAGCGTATGGTCATGGAAAACCCGGTGGT
This sequence comes from Desulforhabdus sp., assembly GCA_034005055.1. Classification (GTDB taxonomy): domain Bacteria; phylum Desulfobacterota; class Syntrophobacteria; order Syntrophobacterales; family Syntrophobacteraceae; genus Desulfoferrobacter. The sequence goes on from JAVEVM010000191.1 coordinate 4,034, forward strand.
TCAGCAGGCGCTGGAAATTTTAGGCGGAGAGCTTATAGATATAAGAAGCTTGCAGAGCAAACAGGCACCAATGAAAAAGTGATTCGTGCCTCTGAGATCCAAGGGGAAAACAGAGCGACAAGCGATTGCAGGTTCTCAAACTTGACCGACGCATACTTTTAGCCTTACAAACGAATCTTGCGCAGACTGTGCACCACCTGTGCTTTCGGCTCTGGACCATGCCCGTGATGGGCGCTTGGTGCCGATCGGAACGGTGGTCGAAAGAGGAGTGATAAGTTCAATCTGTAATTTTGTTTATACCGAGCAGAAAACTGAAGGAGAATGGATCATGGTAAAAGGGTTTAACCCGATGCAGCAAGTAAAAGCATTGCAGGATAAGATGGCAAAAGTACAGGCGGAATTGGCCACCAAAACAGTGGAATCCAGTTCCGGCGGCGGTATGGTTACTGTAGTGGTCAACGGTCGGCAGGAAGTGGTGAGTATCAAAATTGAGCCGCAAGTTGTCGATCCAAATGATATCGAGATGTTGCAGGATCTGGTGGTTGCAGCCGTAAATGACGGTTTGAGGCAGTCGCAAGAACTGGCGGCGAGCGAGATGGGTAAGATCGCCGGAGGGCTCAACATTCCAGGACTCAAAATCCCAGGTCTTTTTTAGGCCACTTCTAGAAGCAGCCAGGCAATCTTATTGATCAGGATCAGATCTCCTATGAGCGCCAGAATACTTATCGTCGATGATGAGCCCGATATTCTGCAAATCTTTCGCTCCGCATTAGTCGAGGAGGGCTATGAGGTATCGTGCGCTTCAAACGGTGCGGAGGCGCTGAAGATATATGGGACCAAGCCATTTGATCTCGTAATCACTGATATGAAGATGCCACAAATGGACGGTCTGGAGCTGTTGAAAAGAATCAAAGACTTGGACCAATCCTCAGAAGTCATCATTCTTACAGGTTTTGCCACGCTCGAAAATGCGATCGAAGCACTCAAAGAAGATCGTGCTTTTGACTATTTGACCAAGCCGTTGGAAGGTCTTGATATTTTATATTTAACCATAAATAAAGCATTGGAGCGACGCCGCCTGAAGAATGAAAACAGACTGCTCTTCGACCAGTTAAAAGAGGCTAGAGACGAGTTGGTCAAAAAGGTTCAGGAGCAGGATCTATTGCTGGATTGTGTAGAGACAATGATCTGGTATTTGACCGATGCCGAGACTTACGGCGCGGTCAATGAAGCGACTGCCAAATTCTTGGGAATGACCAAAAGTGATCTTATCGGCAAGCGCCTGGCCGAAGTGCTCAGCCGGGAGCAAGCCGAGCAACATCTGGCTGGCAATAGAGAGGTATTCAAAAGCCATAAACAGATCCGCTCGGATGAGTGGCTGAAGGACTACAGAGGTGAAGCTCGGTTGCTGACCATCACCAAGACGCCCAAATTGAACGATCAGGGGGCAATCGAATATGTCGTCTGTTCGGCTCACGATATTACCGAGTACAGGCAAATGCAGCAGGAGCTTTACCGAGTGCAGAAGCTGGAATCGCTGGGGGTTCTGGCGGGAGGAATCGCGCACGACTTCAATAATTTTTTGGGCATGATTCTGGGTTACATCTCTTTGGCGATCTTGGATATTCCCACCGGAAATCAGGCACAGGAAAGCCTGATTGAAGCTGAGAAAGCGGTTCTTCAGGCTCGCGACATTGCCCGGCAATTGCTTACCTTTTCCGAGGGTGGGTCCCCAACCAAGCAATTAATCTGGCTTTCACCACATCTTAAGGAAGTTGTCCGATTTACCTTGAGCGGTTCAAATATCAAAAGCAAATTTCACATTGACGATGATCTGTGGCCCATTGAATGCGACCTGAAACAGGTTGAACAGGTCGTTTCCAACCTGGTCATGAACGCCAGGGAGGCAATGCCGGAGGGCGGAACTATTGAGGTATTTGCGGATAATGTAAACTTGCCGATCGCCGAGATCGGCCCTCCCCAGTTCCGCAAATACGTGAGGATTTCCATAAAAGATCAAGGAATTGGCATTTCCGAAGAAAGTCTGGGAAAAATCTTTGACCCCTTTTTCAGTACCAAACAACGCGGTTCGCAGAAGGGAATGGGACTCGGCCTTGCCCTTGTCCACTCTATCGTCAACAAACACAACGGGCGTATCACCGTTGATTCCCAGATCGGCATCGGCACTACATTTCATGTTTATCTACCGGCCTCTCAGGAACAAGTCGCGGCGCCATCAAGAGCGGAAGAAGCCTTTACAGTGCAGCAGACCGGCGCCGGATCGGTTCTCCTGATGGATGATGATGATGTCTTAAGGACTGCGGTTATGTCCATGCT
>JAVEVM010000192.1:0-6370 GCA_034005055.1 Desulforhabdus sp.
TGCGATTTACAAAATCTTAGAATAATGAGGCCGCACCGACTCAAATTTTAATCTCATGTACTCGCTTTTCTGTAAGATCGACTCCATTTGAGAGAGACTTTAATGTTGCATTTGATTTAAAGGAGAAAAGTTTATGTCGAAAACAAAGCTTGTTGTAATCGGTGGCGATGCAGCGGGGATGAGCGCGGCTTCGGTGGCTCGTCGCCGCAATCCGGCCCTGGAAATTGTTGCCTTCGAGCGCACTCCATACACCTCTTATGCGGCCTGAGGCATTCCTTATTACGTCGGCAAGGTTGTCGATGATATTGATTCTCTCATTGCAAGATCCCCCGAGGAGTTCCGGAAAAAGCAGAACATAGAGGTCAAGACTCTGCATGAAGTCATGGAACTGGACGTTTCGCACCAGCAGGTGAAGGTGCGCGATCTGCAAACGTCAAAGGAATGGTCGGAGCCTTACGATCAGCTGCTCATAGCAACGGGTGCTATCCCAATTCGACCGCCCATCCCCGGCATCGAGGCAAAAGGCGTGCTTTCGGTCAACACTCTGCAGAGCGGCCTGGAAGTTCGCCGCTTCATCGATGAGCGCCGACCTGAGCGGGCGGTGATCGTCGGGGGAGGCTACATCGGCCTGGAAATGGCCGAGGCACTGTTGCTTAGAGGATTGGAAGTCACAATGGTCGAGCAATCTCCGCAAGTCATGGCCACACTTGATCTGGACATGGGAGCACTGGTTTCCGAAGCTCTGCGAAGGCAGGGAGCGACTCTTTTTCTTGAGGAGGCAGTCGAGGCTTTCGAGCTCAAGAACGGCTGGGTGAAGGCGGTTGCGACCAAGAACCGCAACATCCCCGCAGATACGGTAATCCTCGGCATGGGTGTGGGTCCCAACACGGCGCTGGCTGCTCGGGCCGGAATCCCTCTGGGATTGAAAAATGCGATAAAGGTCAACAAAAGAATGCAAACAGAAATTGAAAACGTCTGGGCGGCCGGCGACTGCGCCGAATCCTTTCATTTGATCACCGGCAGACCGTTTTATATAGCGCTTGGAACGGTGGCCAACAAACACGGACGGGTGGCGGGTGAAAACATCGCCGGCGGCAGTGTGGAGTTTACAGGAGTAGTGGGCACTGCTGTGACTAAGGTCTGTAGCGTTGAAGTGGCGCGAACCGGACTTCAAGAAACGGAGACTAAAGAGCAAGGAATCGATTTTGCCAGCGCCAAGGTGGAGAGCACCACTCGAGCCAGCTACTATCCTGAGAGCGGACCCATAACAGTCAAGCTTCTGGGCGAAAAAGGCAGCGGCCGTCTGCTGGGAGGGCAGATCGTCGGGCGTGAAGGGGCGGCAAAGCGGATCGACATAGTAGCCACAGCCCTTCACGCCAGATTCACTGCTGAACAGGTAAGCAACTTGGATCTCAGTTATGCTCCGCCCTATTCTCCCCTCTGGGATCCAGTGTTGATCGCCGCACGTCAGCTTGCCAAGAAGTTGCGCACGCACTGAAGGTCGGATGCCTTTCAGTGGAAAGAGGAATCCGCGATAATCTTCGGTCCCGCCGGTGCAAGCCGAAAACAGCTGCGCAGCGCCAGCGCGGGCGTGCGAGCTTCAGATTTACGTCGTAATGACCATGACCGGCCTGCCAAACACCGCCAGCATGGATTTTTGAGGTTGACAAAATCGGGTTATTATAATTTTTTAGAAGTGCAGATGAGCGGGCAGCGGCAGGCCACTCGTCACAAATTCCAAATTTCGGACTTATCTACCAGCATTCGATACGGGGGGGATGCGTGGAGACAGCCGCTGGGTGTTTCCGCCATTGAAGAATTCTTCTTGAATTGCATCCTAGTATTGATTTGCCAACGCGAAGCAAGGGGAACTTCATATTCGGAGTATTTCGACCGGCTCCCCTTTTTGATCTGGCTGATGCACAGCCTGAATTCCGCCAGGAAGCATAAGCCAAAAGTTCAAGTGGGAGAGAAGTGTGCCAAGAGTTCGTGTGCTTATTTCTACTGCCAAGTTCTGCCGGACCTTCTGTCTGCTGGCGTGTTTAGTTGCGGGCTGCGCGAAGGTCGGACCGAATTTCTCGCCTCCTTCTACAAACGTTTCCAACCAGTGGCTACAAACTGAAGACTCACGCGTTTCACAAACGCGGCCCAACTACAAGGATTGGTGGAGTGTTTTTGCCGATCCGGTGCTGAACAATCTGATTCAGATTGCCTCTCAGCAGAACTTGGATCTTCGCATGGCCGGCATCCGGGTGCTGGAAGCCCGCGCCGCTCTCGGCATCGCTACCGGCCAGTTCTACCCGCAAACGCAACAAGCATTCGGCTCTGTGACCTATACCCGCACTCCAAGCACTGCATTGGGCATAGGACAATCAACCGAAGGCGGCAGCGAGAGCTTTGCCTACTGGCAATCAGAGATAGGTGTCGGCCTGAGCTGGGAGCTTGATTTTTGGGGTCGATTTCGCCGCGCCATCGAGTCGGCGGATATGACATTCCTCGGCTCCATCGCCGCCTATGATGCCGCTCTGGTGAGCCTCACGGCGGATGTGGCGAGCACTTATGTTCTCATCCGCACGATCGAGGAGCGCCTGCGTATTGCAAAAAACAATGTCGGCATTCAGGAGGAGAGCTACAAGATTGCGAATGCACGCTTTCGGGGCGGCGCCACCAGCGAACGAGACGTGCAGCAGGCTCTTACCCAGTTGAATTCGACGGAAGCGTCCATCCCGCAACTGGAGAGCGCCCTGCAGCAGGCAAAGAACTCGCTGAGCGTTCTGCTCGGCCTGGCTCCCGCCCAGATGGGGGATTTGCTGGGGAGCGAATCCTCCATACCGGAGGCGCAGGCGCAGGTGGCTGTCGGGATTCCGGCCGATCTATTGCGGCGCAGACCCGATGTTCGCAACGCCGAATTCCAGGCGGCCGCTCAGTGCGCACAGATCGGCGTGGCCAAGGCAGACCTCTACCCTGCATTTTCCCTATCCGGCAACATCGGATTTTCGGCTACCGACATCGGCAAGGCCAGTCTCAGCGACATGTTCTCCTACGACAATCGGACCGGCTCCTTCGGCCCCTCTTTCCGCTGGGACATTTTCAATTACGGACGTATCAGGAACAACGTCCGGCTGCAGGATGCATTGTTTCAAGAATTGCTGGTGAACTTCCAAAATACCGTACTGAGAGCCCAACAGGAGGTGGAAGACGGCTTGGTTAGCTTCCTCAAAGCCCAAGATGCGGTCACTTCCTATTCGCGTGCAGCGGAGGCCGCCAAGCGCACAGTTGATCTTGCAACCATTCAATACCGAGAAGGCGCCACCGATTATACTACTGTCCTGACGGCCCAACAGGCCTTGCTGCTGCAGCAGGACAATCTCGCCAGCAGCCGGGGCGATATTCCGCAAGGTCTCATATCGACCTATCGCGCTCTGGGCGGCGGTTGGGAAATAGGCATAGACAGGAGCTTTGTGCCGCCTGAAACGCAGAAAGCGATGAGCGAAAGGAGCAACTGGGGCGCTCTGGTGGACGTTCATAACGTCCAATCCCCTGAACCGGAGAAAACCGATACGCTGATTCCGATACCCGACTGGTAGGAGTGGGAGTAATGGCAGTAAAGCAAACTTTGTACAGGGCAGCCAAGGGTGCCATGCTGCTCAAGCATTTGACCTTAGCGATCCTTTTGCTTCTGGCAGCAGCGGCATGCACCGGTGATAAGAATGAGTATGTTCCCCCACCTCCTCCTCAAGTTTCCGTCAGCCAGCCGATACAGAAGCCGGTAACCGAATATATTGAGCTTACCGGAAATTTGCAGGCCTATGAGAGTGTGAATCTGGTTGCACGCGTCGAAGGCTTTCTCACTGATATTAACTACAAAGATGGCGATATAGTCAAAAAGGATACATTGCTTTTTGTGATCGAACCGCAGCCCTATGAGGCCAAGCTGGCATTGCAGACGGCCGCCGTTGCGCAGCAAAAGGCCACCTTGTTGCGTGCAGAGCAAGAATATACCCGTCAGTTGCGGCTCATTAAAGATAGCGCGACATCCCAGTCGGAAGTTGAAAAATGGCGAGCGGAAAGGGATGCTGCCGAGGCGGCATTGAATGAAGCCCGGGCAAATGCTGAACTGGCAAAGATCAACCTCGGCTACACCAAAGTCGTTGCACCTTTCCACGGACGAGTGGACAGACACTTGGTGGATATTGGAAACCTGGTCGGCGCCGGTCAGGCGACGACACTTGCAACGATTTACCGTATCGATCCCGTTTACGCTTACTTCAATTTAAGCGAGCGCGACCTGATCCGCGTATTGCAGGAGACACGTGAAAAGGGAGGCTCAAGCTCCAATCCTGAATTGATTCCGGTCTATCTGGCAACAGCAGGTGAGGAGGGCTACCCGCACAAGGGAGAATTGGATTACGCGGCCACCGCCGTGAATAACACCACCGGCACTTTGCAGCTGCGTGCATTGATTGAAAATCCCTTTGTCGGCGGGGTACCGGCGTTACTCCCGGGTATGTTCGCGCGTATACGCATTCCGGTAGGCGAGGAGACGAACGCTCTGCTGGTTCCGGAATCTGCGCTCGGAATGACCCAGGGCAAGCATTACCTGCTGGTGGTGGACGACAAAAATATGGCGGAGCAGCGCGCCGTCAAGATTGGTACTCTGGTAGACGAGATGCGCGTCATCAAAGAAGGTCTGAAAGGGGATGAGTGGGTTGTGGTCGAAGGCCTCCAACGGATACGGCCGGACATCCAGGTGACGCCGGTGAAAAAAAGCGTGTCAATGGAAGATTCGAAGCCGGCACCTACGGTTCCTCCCGCCCAAAAATCAGCGGTCAAACCCTAGCACTGGAGCGACTACTCAATGTTTTCACGGTTCTTCATCGAGCGGCCGATTCTCGCCAACGTTATCGCCATCATCACCATGCTGATCGGCGCGGTCGCTGTTTTAAAGCTTCCGGTCGCTCAATATCCAGAGATCACACCGCCCACGGTCCAGGTTTCAACCATGTATCCCGGAGCAAGCGCCAAAATTGTTGCCGACACCATTGCCCTTCCGATTGAGCAACAGGTCAATGGGGTCGAGGACATGTTGTACATGCAATCGACCAGCTCCGGTGACGGTTCCTACAAGCTGATCGTGACTTTCGAAGTGGGCACCGATCTCGACTTTGCGCAGGTGCTTGTGCAGAATCGGGTTGCCATTGCCAATGCCTCCCTGCCGCCGGAGGTTCAACAGCAGGGTGTCACTACCAAGAAAGTCTCCACCGCCATTCTGCAGGTGATCACACTCACTTCTCCCGACGATCGCTACGACAGCCTTTTTATGACCAACTACGCTTTGATCAATCTCAAAGACGTGATCTCGCGACTTTCCGGCGTGGGTGATGTGGAGATTTTTGGCATCGGCTCCTACAGCATGCGCATCTGGCTCGACCCGCACAAACTCGAGACCTTGGGACTCACCACCTCGGATGTGATCCAGGCGGTGCAGGGGCAAAATATCCAGGTCGCTGCGGGTCAGGTCGGCAGCCCGCCAGCGCCCACGACGCAGAGTTTTCAGTTCACCATCAATGTGGCGGGGCGACTCGATGAAGCAGAGCAGTTTGAAAATATCATCGTAAAAAGCGAGCCCGGACAAGGAGGGCGAATCGTCCGCATCAAAGATATTGCCCGCGTCGAGCTTGGAGCCCAGACCTACAGTCAATTCTGCCAGCAAAATAGCAAACCTTCGGCCGGAATAGCCATTTTTCAGCTGCCCGGCGCCAATGCTCTTGCTGTTGCCGAGGAAGTGCGCAAGACCATGGATGCGCTGAGTAAAACCTTCCCGGCAGGATTACAGTATTCCATCCCATTCGATACCACCAAGTTCGTTAAGGCATCGATCAATGAGGTCTATCATACACTTTATGAAGCGGCTTTTCTGGTCCTGCTCGTGATCATGCTCTTTTTGCAGGATTGGCGTGCCATGATGGTTCCGGCCACAACGGTTCCGGTAACCATTATAGGCGCTTTTATCGCGATGGCCGCGTTCGGTTTCACCATCAACATCGTGACTCTGTTTGCTTTAATACTTGCCATCGGCATTGTGGTCGACGATGCGATTGTGATCGTCGAGGGGGCCGCTCACGGAGTACAGCAAGGACTTTCACCGAAAGAGGCATCCATAAAGGCCATGACGGAGCTCACCGGCCCGGTTATCGGCATCACTTTAGTGCTGATGTCGGTCTTCTTACCCGCCGCCTTTCTGCCGGGCGTCACCGGTCAGCTGTACCGGCAATTCGCGTTGGTCATTGCTTCCACCGCTCTTATCAGCGCCATCAATGCCTTGACCTTGAAACCCGTCCAATGCGCGCAATACCTTCGCCCCCGCAAG
>JAVEVM010000193.1:0-6358 GCA_034005055.1 Desulforhabdus sp.
TTTTTCCATCCAGTCCGCCGCGGTTTCTAAAGGATTCCTGCAGGGTGTAGATATCGAGCAGGGCCTGAGTGGGATGTTGATCGCTGCCGGAACCGCCGTTTATCACCGGGACAGGCCGGTTGGAATAAGTGTTCAACAGCCAGGCAGCCCTTTCAGCCATATCCTTTTGGCTGTGCCGCATGATGATCAGGTCCGTATAGGAAGAAAACGTCCTCAGGCTGTCATCGTAGGTCTCGCCCTTGACCTCGGAGGAGACCCGGGGGTCGCGGATCTCGGAAGTTTTCATGCCCACGATGTGGCAGGCGCCCATAAAGGAAAGGAAAGTCCTTGAGGAAGGCTGAGAGAAATAGAGCATGGCACGCTTGTGAGGCAGCAGGCTTTGCATGTACATGGCGCCCGCCTTGCTTTTAGATTTGGTTCGCAGCTGATACGTGATGTCGTAGATTTCATCCAGCACCTTACGATTCAATTGCTGCGAGATGATCAGATCGAAAAGATGGCCGTCTCTTTGGAAGCACCTGGTCTTTTCTTCTGTTGGAAGCTTCTGAAATTCTGCGAATTTTTCATCCAAGACATTCATTTGCTTCTCCTGTTTGAAGGTCTAGGTCCGATAAAAATCCTGCAAGCAATTACATTCGACAATATGGTGCTTGTTTTTGCGCAATCCTCGCACAATGGCCTCTGCGGCTGAAAGGGTGGTGATGAAAGGCACCTGGTACTTGATGGCCGCCCACCCGATAGCGTATTCATCCGTACGGGCGCGTTGGCCGAGCGGGGTATTGATTATTAGTTTAATATTACCGTTCTTGATATCGTCAACAATGTTCGGACGTCCTTCACTCGCTTTCAACACCGGTTTTGCCGGTATGCCCCGGTGGGCCAGGTACTCTGCCGTCTTTTGGGTAGCCACCAGCGAGTAGCCCAATTTTGTGAGGCTTTCTGCGATTGGTATGATACGTGGCTTGTCGTTATCATTAACGCTCAAAAACACCGTGCCCGACAGGGGAACGGGAACGCCGGTTGACTGAAACGCTTTCAACACCGCTTTGCCGAAAGTGTGAGCGATTCCCATCACTTCCCCCGTAGAGCGCATCTCCGGGCGCAGGTAAATGTCGGCTTTCTCAAACCGATCGAACGGAAAAACCGATTCTTTGACGGCAAAATAGGGAAGATTATACTTGAAGCCGTATTTGAGCTCATCCAGCGATTTCCCCGACATCACTTCCACCGCAGCTTTAGCGATCGGGACTCCGGTCGCTTTACTGACGAAGGGAACAGTGCGCGATGCCCTGGGATTGACCTCGATCACATAAAGGGTGTCGAAAAGAATCGCGTACTGAATGTTGATCAACCCTTTTACCTGCAGGGCTGCCGCAAGCGACCGCGTGTACTCTTTGATGTCTTCATGCTGGTCGCGGCTGAGCAGGAAGGGCGGCAGAACCGCCATACTATCGCCCGAGTGCACTCCGGCTTCCTCAATTTGTTGCATCACCCCGCAGATTTGGGTCCGTTCACCGTCCGAAATGGCATCCACATCAAATTCATAGGCATCTTCCAGAAAACGGTCCAGCAATACCGGATGCTCTTCGGAGGCGCTGACCGCATAGCGCATGTAGTGCTCCAGGGAAGCAGCATCGTAGACTATCTCCATCGCTCTGCCACCGAGCACGTAGGAAGGCCGCACCATGAGCGGAAATCCGATTCGAGCGCCGACCTCCAGCGCCTGGCTTACCGAAGTGGCCGTCCCGTATTGGGGATGCGGGATATCCATGGAATCGAGCAGAGCGCCAAACCGGTCGCGGTCTTCAGCGAGATCGATTGAATCGGGTGACGAGCCCCATATCGGAACACCGGCTCGCTCCAGTGCAAGAGCAAGCTTGAGCGGAGTCTGGCCGCCGAACTGAACAATAACGCCACACGGCTTTTCCAACTCGATGACATTGAGCACATCTTCATACGTCAATGGCTCAAAGTAAAGCTTATCGGCCACATCGTAATCGGTGCTCACCGTTTCCGGATTGCAATTGATCATAATGGCCTCAATGCCGAGCGACCTCAGAGCCAGGATACCGTGCACGCAACAGTAATCGAACTCGATGCCCTGGCCGATCCGATTGGGGCCGCCGCCAAGAACAACGACCTTCCTGCGCTCCGACGGCACCGATTCGTTTTCTTCATCATAGGTGGAATAGTAATAAGGCGTAAAAGACTCAAATTCGGCTGCACACGTGTCTACAATTTTGTACGAGGGCAGGATGCCCCGTTTTTTGCGCAAGCTGCGTACATCGGTCTCCTGCTGTCCGATCAGCAGGCCGATGTGCTTGTCTGAAAACCCCATCCGTTTGGCCTTGCGCAGGGTCTCCGTTGAGAGCGTCCCCCGCTCGGCGAACTCATTGGCCACTACCGATTCGAATCGAACGAGCTGGTTAAGATTTTCAAGAAACCACATATCGATCCCGGAGGTCGAATAGATTTCCTCGGGCGATATTCCGGAAGACAATGCATACCAGATCTTCATGATGCGATCCGGCGTGCCCCAGCGCAGATCGTCAAGCAGCGCCACGCGAGACATTCGCTGATACTGATCGGTTTCCCTGGCGTGGAAGCCGGACCAGCCGTTTTCGAGAGACCTCAGGGTCTTGTTCAACGCTTCCTTAAATGTCCGTCCGATCCCCATGGCTTCCCCGATGGATTTCATCTGCGATCCCAGGCGCGTCTCGTTGCCGGGAAACTTTTCAAAATCCCAGCGCGGCACTTTAACGACAACATAGTCGATTGCCGGCTCGAAACTGGCAGGAGTTTTGCGGGTGATGTCATTGGGGATTTCATGAAGATGGTAGCCTACGGCCAGCTTGGCGGCAATCTTGGCTATGGGGAATCCGGTGGCCTTGGAGGCCAGAGCAGAACTGCGGGAAACGCGTGGGTTCATTTCAATCACCACCATTTCCCCGGTTTGCGGATTGAGGGCGAACTGAATGTTGGCACCGCCTGTCTCGACGCCGACTCGGGCAACGATCTTCTTTGCGGCGTCACGCATGTTTTGATATTCCACATCGGTCAAGGTCTGGGCCGGCGCTACGGTGATGCTGTCGCCGGTATGAATTCCCATTGCATCGAAATTCTCAATGGAGCACACAATGACGAAATTGTCGGCGGCATCTCGCATTACTTCCAGTTCGTATTCCTTCCACCCCAACACCGATTGCTCGATCAGGATTTCCGTAACCGGACTGGCTTTTAGTCCCCAACGCGCGGCCTGAGCGAACTCTTCCCGGTTGTAGACTACGCTTCCGCCGATTCCACCCAAAGTGTAGGCGGGCCGTATAATGAGTGGAAAGCCCACCTTCTCTGCCATCACTTCGGCATCCTCCAAAGTGCGAACACACCCCCCTTCGGGCACCTGCATGCCGATTTCGCGCATGGCATTGCGAAACAGTTCGCGATCTTCCGCCAGCTGAATCGTCTCAAGGCGGGCGCCGATCAGTTCGACCCCGTATTCTTCCAAAACGCCGCCTTTAGCCAGTTCGACCGCTAGATTGAGGCTGGTTTGGCCACCCAGTGTCGGCAGCAGTGCATCCGGGCGTTCTTTTTCGATGATGGCCTTAATGACTTCCACGTTGAGTGGCTCGATATAGGTCCGGTCGGAAAATTCGGGATCGGTCATAATGGTGGCCGGATTGCTGTTAACCAGAATGACGATGAACCCCTCTTCGCGCAGAGCCTTGCACGCCTGCGTGCCGGAATAGTCGAATTCACAGGCCTGACCGATCACTATAGGTCCGGAGCCGATAACCAGAATGCGTTTGATGTCTTTACGCTTAGGCATGGAATTTCCTCATATCCTCCACAAATTGCTCGAATAGATATCGGCTGTCATGGGGACCGGGAGCGGCTTCCGGGTGATACTGGACCGAAAAGGCGGGCAGCCGTTTATGCCTGATCCCTTCCAGGGTGCCGTCGTTAAGATTGATGTGAGTGATCTCGATATCGTCTTTGGGCAAACTTTCTGCATCGACTATGAAGCCATGATTTTGGGAAGTGATTTCCACCGCGCTGGTCGGCAGGTATTGGACAGGGTGGTTGGCCCCGTGATGGCCGAATTTTAGCTTGGAGGTTTTGCCGCCAAGCGCCAGACCTAATATCTGATGCCCCAAACATATACCGAAAATGGGCTTCTTGCCCAATAGATGCTGCACATTCCGCACTCCGTACGCCACCGGCTCCGGATCGCCGGGACCATTGGACAGGAAGATACCGTGCGGGTTCCATGTCAGAACCTGCTCAGCCGGTGTATTGGCGGGAAATACTCTTATCTGGCAGCCTTGGGTATACAGCGCTCGCAAAATGGAAAACTTTACCCCAAAATCGTAGACGGCGACGCGATACTTGGCCTCCCGCTGCGGCAATTCCGAGGTATCCAGCGGCCAGTCATAAAAGGCCTCAGAGGTGATTTCCCTGACAATGTCCCGCCCCACCAGCTGCCTGCCGCTTCGCAGCTGTTCCATCAATGCTTCGATAGGCTCCTCGGAGGTGGTGATTATCCCCATCTGGGCGCCGTGATCACGCAAATGACGAGTAAGGGCTCGCGTGTCGATGTCGTGAATGCCGACCACCCGGTGATGTTTCAAATAATCATCCAAGGTTCGGTTGGCCTGCCAATGGCTAACCACCGGGCTGTATTCTCGTATGATGAAACCGGATGCATAGATACGCCTGGACTCGAAATCTTTTGGGTTGACCCCATAATTTCCGATTTGAGGATAGGTCATCACCACCAGCTGAAAATGATAGGAGGGATCCGTCAGGATCTCTTGGTAGCCGGTCATGGCCGTATTGAAGACCACTTCGCCGGTCGTTGTTCCAGCAGTACCGAAGGCAAGCCCTTCAAAGTGAGTGCCGTCCGCTAAAACTAAACGTGCTTTCATAGCAGATGTTCCCGATTGGCTTATAACTGTTAAGCGTTGCAAGCCTTCCTTTACAGGAGCGGCAAGACGCCGCTCCTCCGGCGGAAGGCATTGAATGTCCGTGAAATGAGCCTTAATCGCGCTTGAACTTGCTGTAGTCCGGCTGCCGATAGCGGCTTTCACCCTCGCCGTCAATGGCCAGCAAAGCTTCGACTTTGAGCGGCAAACCGAACAGTTGAATGAATCCATGCGCGTCATATTGATTATACACATCCTCTTTGCCGAATGAGGCGTAATCCTCGCGGTACAGGCTGGACGGACTTTTGCGTCCGGCAATAATGACGTTTCCCTTGTACAACTTCAGCCGTACGGTGCCCCGCACATGCTGCTGAGTGACCTTTACAAAGGCATCCAGCGCCTGCCGCAACTGCATGAACCACATGCCGTTGTAGACCAGCTCTGCGTATTTGACTGCCACGAAGTCCTTATAGTGCATTGTGTGCTTGTCCAGACACATGCTTTCCAAGGCTTGATGGGCCTTCAGCAACACGGTGCCGGCGGGCGTCTCGTACACACCTCGGCTCTTCATTCCAACTAGCCGGTTCTCAACAATGTCGACACGACCTACGCCGTGCTTTCCGGCTATCTCGTTCAACCGGGTGTAGAGCTCCGTCGCCGCCATAGGGACACCATTCAGGCTGATCGGGTTGCCCTGCTCAAAACCGACTTCAACATACTCCGGTTCGTTCGGTGCATCTTCCGGGCTCACCGTTAATTGGAACATACTTTTCTCCGGCTCATTCCAGGGATTCTCGAGCGGCCCGCCTTCGTGGGAAAGGTGAAATATATTGCAGTCGCGGCTGTAAATGTCCTTTTCGGTCTGGCTGATCGGAATGTTGTATTTGGATGCATAACGGATCGCGTCTTCCCGGCTGCGGATATCCCACTCCCGCCACGGCGCGATGACCTTAAGCTTTGGATTCAGAGCCATCACGGTCAGCTCAAAGCGAACCTGATCGTTGCCTTTGCCCGTACAGCCATGGGCCACCGCATCAGCGCCCTCAGCTTCTGCAATTTCTACCATTTTTTTCGCTATCAAGGGCCGTGACATAGAGGTGCCGAGCAGATATTCCCGCTCGTATATCGCACCTGCCTGCATGGTGGGAAAGACGTAGTCGCGCAGAAACTCTTCACGCATGTCCTCCACTATCAGCTTGATGGCTCCCGACCGGATGGCCTTTTCCTCCAATCCGTTGAGCTCACCGTTTTGCCCCAGGTCCGCAGTAAAACAGATGACTTCACAGTTGTCGTAGTTGTTTTTCAACCAGGGTACGATTACCGAGGTGTCCAGCCCGCCACTGTACGCCAATACAACTTTTTTAACCTTACCGTCCGGCATTGTCTTGTCCGTTCCTGCAAAATAAAACCCCGGCAATTTACCGGGGTTTTTGCGC
>JAVEVM010000194.1:0-6345 GCA_034005055.1 Desulforhabdus sp.
TTTCTCTACAAACAGGTGCTTGACCAAGACCAGGGCCGGTTGGAGGGGGTCGTGAGAGCCAATAAGCCTGCCCGGCTATCGGTTGTTTTTACGGTGGAAAAAGTTCACGGTATTCTCGTACGTCTGCAAGGAGCAGTATGGTTAACGGCCAACCTGCTTTACTGCTCCGGTCTCAGGTTGATGGAATGTGCCCGCCTGCGGGTTAAGGATATCGATTTTCAATATCGACAGTTGGTGGTGAGAGAAGGCAAGGCCGGAATTGCCAAACAGGGCTCCTGCCACTCGCTTCGCCATTCATTCGCAACCCACTTGCTGCAAAGCGGCTACGACATTCGAACAGGGCAGGAGCCTTCCGGTCACAGCGATGCAAACATCACGATGGTATACACTCATGTGTTGAACAGAGGTGGCAAAGGTGTGCGTAGCCCTTGGATGATCTGCTCACTTCCCAGTTCGACCGTGAGTGACGTTTGACACTTTTGATGTATAGGATTTAGGCGGCGAATTCGCCGTACAAACCAAGTTAGCAAAGGGAATCACATGATCGACGACATGTACCTTCGATTCACGCGCGATCAGATGAGGCCGCACTTCCTCGTCGACACTGACAGCCAGATTGATTATTTCGAGCGAAGCGCAAAGCGTTTCAGAGACTTCCTTGCAGAGAATCCCGACACATCTGGCTTTCCAATGACTCAGGCTCGCTTACCCCGCCAGATCGAGAAGGACGAGCGCTTCTGGACTGCCGCCGCTTTGAAACACCTCTTCGACCACCCCGGGCGTACCTCCATTCTTCAGTCGATCCTCACCGGCGCATTCGGAGACAAGCCACCTATCGAAGGACTGGAAACGTGGCACGAATGCCTCGCGGGAGAGCTGGCACTGTTTTTCGAAGCACAGGCTCCTTCACCCGGGTCCTACACGGATTGGCTCAGGAGGAACATCTCTGATCGTCATTCGGATCGCCAGTTCATCCCTTACATTCTTGATGCAGCCGTGCGCCGGGGTCAGCGCCCACTCGAAGGTGCCACTCATTTCGACGCAGTTCTAGTGAACTCCGACAATGGTTTTTCCCTCGTCATCGAGGCAAAGGTACTCTCGGATATCTCACCGTACGTTTCCTTCGATAATCTTCGTAACCAGCTGGCGCGGTGCATTGATGTCATGCTCGAGCCGCATCCCGATTTGCCGACACCCTTCGGTGCCAGAAGGCCTGAACGGTCGCTGTTCGCGCTTCTCACCCCAAACGTATTTCGTAGTTATCCTCACTCACGACTATATGGCTGGCTGCTTCGGGAATATCGTTCAAATCCCATGGCGCTTGAGCGCGACCTTCCTCACCGCGTAAAAACCGACTGGTCGAACGTTGCCTCACGACTTGGCTGGATCACATTCGAAGATTTAGAGCGCCAGTGCCCAGGTTCGTGCCCTTGGCTGGGAACCGCAGGCGTCTAAAGGGGTGCTTTTTTTGAAAAGGGAGAACTTACACAATGCCCATTGAATACAAGAAGAAGAAAGCCTTGTTTCACACTTGTTTAAACGAACTAAAGAAAGAGACAGTGTCCGGGCAAGGTGCCATGGGCCTTTTCGACTGACTGGGCCAAGAAGCCGAAAAAACTTCCGATCGTGTCAACACCGGAAGAAGTGAAGGCTCTTCTCCGGGGGCTGCAAGATGAGAAATGGATCATGGCCAATCTCCTTTACGGGGCCGGCCTGAGATTGATCAAATGCATTCGACTGAGAACCAAGGATGTGGACTTTGGCTACAGGCAAATCCTTGTCAGAGACGGCAAGGGGGAGAGGGATCGGGTCACCATGTTGCCGGCATGTGTGATCGAACCCTTGCGGAGGCATCTTGAGGGGGTCAAGGTGCTTCATCAGCGGGACCTTGAAGAAGGATTCGGGCATGTGTACCTGCCGTTTGCACTGGCGAGAAAGTACCCCCATGCGGACCGGGACTGGTCATGGCAATACGTTTTCCCATCCAGGAAACGCTCGATGGACCCGCGGACCGGAACCGAACGGCGGCACCACATGGATGAAACGGTGTTGCAGAGAGCGGTCAAAGAATCGGCTAAAAAGGCGAGGATCAACAAGGTGGTCGGCCCGCATGTGCTGCGCCACTCTTTTGCCACCCATCTGTTGGAAGCCGGCCATGACATCCGGACCGTTCAAGAGCTTTTGGGGCACCAGGACGTGAAGACGACCATGATTTGCACACATGTATTGAATAAAGGCGGAATGGGAGTTCAAAGCCCTGCCGACAGGCTCTGATTAGGGGGGATATGCGGGTTGCGGCAACAGTATATACCGCTGTCGACGGGCAGACAATTCCTGTCAGGGGGCCTCTTCCCCCTATTACTTCCATCGGAAGCAGCTCGAATACCCGGAAGTATACACGGCTCGTCGAGCCGCATTTTCCGATTCACTTTAGGCAGTCTAATATAATGTTGCACTAAACCGCTACGCGGTAGCTGGCGTACAACCACCACGAGCATAGCTCCTTCCTTCATATTTTCCTCAATGATCTTGTGAGCTTCTGATTAATCCCTATCTATCAAGGGTACCGCTATGGGCTGTGTTTTGACGCACCTTGAGAGAAAGGAGGTCACCAATGACCGAGCTCAGAAGAAAAATGGCAGAGGAGATGCAGCTTCGCGGTCTTTCGCCGCAGACTCAGCAGTCGTACATCGATGCCGTAAGGGGACTTGCCAAGTTCTACCACCGTCCTCCCGACCAACTCGGGCAAGAAGAGATCCGCAATTTCTTTCTGCATCTGATCAATGAGCGGGGAGCGGCCCGCAGCACCGTCACCATCTACCTGTGCGGGATAAAATTCTTTTATGAAAAGACCTTGGGCAGAGAGTGGACCGTCTTTAGTGTGATCCGACCGCAGAAAAGAAAGAAGCTACCGGTGGTTCTGAGCCTGCCCGAAGTTCGGCATCTGCTCTGCCTGGTGGAAAACCCGGTGGCAGCTATGGCCTTGCGCATGATCTACTGCTGCGGCCTGAGATTGTCCGAGGGGATTCACCTCCAGGTCGGCGATATCGACAGCCAAAGAATGCAGGTTCACGTGCGCAACGGCAAAGGAGGAACAGATCGATACGTGCCTTTGCCGGAAAAGACCCTTGAGTGTCTGCGCGCATACTGGGCAGTCCGTCGGCCCAAGCCCTGGCTTTTTCCGATGAGAAATGGAACGGGGCCTATCTCCGATACGAGCCTGCAGAAGACCTTCAAAGCCGTCGTGCGCCACAGCGGAATAGAAAAGAACGCATCCATACATACGCTGCGCCACTCCTATGCGACCCATCTTTTGGAAAATGGCATCGATCTTCGCGTCATTCAGGAGCTTCTCGGACACAAAAGCCCGCAGACGACTTCCATCTATACGCACCTGACACAAAAGACGGTCGACCGGCTCCAGGCAACGGTCAATTACTTGATGAGCGAGCTTTGAGCCTGCAAAGTAGTACCCGATGCCGAAGCTTGCCGAGATCTTCAGGCTCTATGGCCCCGACTACCTCGAGCAGTTCAGTGATTGCATGCTGCCGAGTCATATCCGGGCGCTGTGCGACCTGGCAGATTGCCGCACCGAGGCCCTTGGCGGCCATGTCTTCCAATGCGACCAGTGCGGACAGGTCCACTACGCCTATCACTCCTGCCGCAACCGCCATTGTCCTCAATGCCACGGCAAGGACACGCGCCGATGGACCGAGGAGTGTGAGAAGTTCATGCTTCCGGTCCGCTACTTCCACCTGGTCTTCACGCTGCCACAGGAACTGCGGCCCATCGTCAGATCCCACCAACGAGAGCTGCTTGGCATTCTCTGCCAGGCAGCCGCCCGGGCTTTCATGAAACTGGCAAGCGATCCTCATTACATCGAGGGGCGCACAGGGATTTTGATGGTAGTCCACACCTGGACCGGGGCCATGATTTATCATCCGCATGTGCACTGCCTCATCCCGGGAGGCGGGCTTTCAGACGCCGGCACTGCTTGGCTGCCTTGCAGAAAAAACTACCTGGTGCCGGTGACCGCTCTCTCCTTGATCTTCCGCGCAAAGTTCATGCAACTTGCAAGAAAGGCGCTGCCGCAGGTGCGGTTTCCCGGCTCCGTCTGGCAAAAGCAATGGGTGGTCTACAGCAAACCCGCTGTCCAGGGTGCCGACAAGGTATTGCGCTACCTTGCTCGCTATGTCCATCGGGTAGCCATTGCCAACAGCCGCATCCTTTCCATCGACAATGGCCAGATTCGGTTCCGCTACAAAGACTCGCGCCAAAAAGCGTGGAAAACCATGACCCTTCCTGCTCAGGGATTCATCCGCAGGTTCCTGCAGCATGTTCTTCCCGCCGGCTTTCACAAAGTCCGCTATTACGGCATCTTCGCCCACTGCAACCGCCATCTGCTCAAGCAGGCAATGTAACTTCTGGTAGACGCAGACGAGAAACCAACGGTTCCTTTGCCCGATACCGGCAAAAATCCGGCTCCCCCTTACGACCCCACGCTTTGTCCCTTCTGCAAGGTTGGCCATCTCACTTTCGTCGCAACAATTCCTCGCAAAGGCAGAGACCCGCCATGAGAAACCATGAGAATCAAACAGGCAATCAACTCATCACAAAAATGCTAAGAAGATTTTTCCGGCATCGCAGGATACCTGCGGCCTCATTTCCCCAAAGAGCCCTGTATATACCTGTGCCGACGCTCCTACCATTCCAATCCAGATCTTTTTGCACTGGCAGGGGGCACGCATTTTATCCATTCAATCCTTGAATTCATGCCCAACCTCGTTCATATTGGACCCATCGGGCTGCACCTCAGCTATTAAATCTCCATAACCTCAGCCTACACTCATTCATCGAGCGGTTCAGTGCAACTCGACTTTTTGCGTCGGCTGCGCGCCGCAAAAACTCTTAATCGTTAGAGCGTGGAAGGAGCTGCTTGAGAGGGAGACGCTGATGATCGCCACTGAACCCACTACTACCGCACAACGGCAATCCAGACTCGATCAGTACTACGCACGGCATGTCATGCTCGACGGCAAATTCTGCTGCGGACATTTCACAGAGTGCCGCGCTTCCCACAGCGGCCCCTACTTCGAGGGCCAGGCGCACTACGTTGGCGACCACTTCGACGCGAAGGTGGATGGAGTTCCCATGCGCATCGTGGTCGTCGGGCAGGAGTACGGCCATGGACCAGCACTGACCGATGCTACCGCCCGGGCGAAGATGATCCAGGGGAGTGCCCACGCTCCCCGCGGTTTCGCGGATCGCAACCCACACATGAAGGGAACAACTCATGCTTTGCGTGTCCTCTTCGGGCGCACACCGGGCGTAGATCCGGCGGGTGAGACGCTTGATGTCGGCAGAGTGCAAATCCACCTGTTTGACGCCTTTGCTCTGGTGAACTTGCTTCTTTGTTCCGCTACGGACGGCACCGCTCGGGGCCGAGCCACGGACACGATGCTGTCGAATTGCCTACATCATTTCACCAGCGTCATGGAGGTGCTCCAGCCGACGGTACTCGTCTGCCAGGGGAAGGGCTTCTTCTGGTACGTAGCCGAAGCCTTGGGCGTACCCAAGAAGAAGGAATCCGTCTTCTCGTTCCGCTGCGGGGGTGTCGATGGGTTCGGTGTTTGCCTGAATCACCCGAGCACTCCGCGGTGGGAGTGGGCTTGGGCCAACCCCGCGCAGCCGTATCTAGCGGCGCGTGTGTTGCCTCTGCTAAACGAAGTGCGTGACCGAATGGGGCTGGGACCGGTAGAGGGGAATGGGTCCACGCTCTAACAGGGGTTTGAACCTGACGGGGTAGGCGAGAGGATCGGACGGTTGTTCGGCTTGCACCTCACAACCGCCGGTCGGCATGTTACTCCCGCAGGTTAAACTCAGAGTTATGTGCTTTGGAACACATGAAAGTTGCAACTGACATAAACGGCGGCAACTGCCCGGAATGCGGCGCGCAGCAATCCTTGCAGATTCAGATTGTCATCGAAGATGACGTTCTGCGGGGTGACGTTTCATGTGACAAGTGCCTCGCCTGGATTACCGATTTAATGGCGGACGAGTTGTTAAATTACGGCATAGAGGTTGACAAGAAATATCTCGACAGAAGATGACACATACACATATCAATTTGCTTCAAGCGACGATCATGACGGGTCGCGCTTAGCTTAATCCCTACAGATACTTCCGCAAAATCCCCACCAGCTACTTCCCCGCGGCAGTAACCAGGGTCCCGGGTGATCACATCGGACAAAAAAGATGATTAAGGCAACCCTACAAACCCCAGCAACCACCAACCATGCAGCCGACCTCGACGACCTCCTCTGGCGCGTCCTGTGGCAGCCGCTC
>JAVEVM010000195.1:0-6340 GCA_034005055.1 Desulforhabdus sp.
AATTGCGCCATCAAGGCTTTCCTGTTCATTGCGAACCGGGCTGCTCCTATTGTTGTTGCCACATGCCGACCGGCATCAGTACCCCTGAGCTCATTTATATTTACTATGGAATGCATAAAAGCGGGCTCTTTCCGAGGTTTTTTCGCCGCTGTCTGGGAGCTGAAGAACAATGGGGAGAAATTCTCAAAAGGTGCTCTTATTCGACCGCTGGTGGAATTGAATCCGCAGACATTCGTGAAGCGGTCCTCCGAGATTACCATCGCCTACAGCATGATTGCCCTTTTCTGCAGCAGCATCTTTGCCAAATCTATCCTTACCGACCGATCGCTTGTCGCATGCATTTCAGCCTCTCTTCACCTCACTGGTGTAATCCTTCCCATTTCCAAAACGATCACGCCATAAGATTCAATCTGGAACCGGGAGAGAAGGTCTTTGAAGCACTACAGCACCTTGAAACCCGTTTGTGCCTGAAGCTCTCGGATGTCATGGTGGAAGGCCTGCTTGAGCTGAGCGTGAACATCATGAAATTTGATGAGATTAGATCGATAAACTAGAATATTAGTGAACGCAATTACGAGGAGAAAATGAGATCGCCTTTGAGCCCACACCTGAAAGAACAGCCCTTGGTGGAATTTCTGCAGGTTGAACTACCCCAGCCCAGCCTTAACGACAACAGTGGCGACCTTGACAGGTTGGCTCGGGCCTTAATGCAGAAGGGATTCTCTCCTCTTCAGTATAATCCTCCAAGCCTGAAAAACCTGGTGGGCAAGATCCGTCGGCATAATTTCAAAGTGACCGCAGTGCTCGGGTTCAATGAATGCCACTGGGAACTGATAGATATTCTATCGGGTTCTTCCGAGCACGCTGCATTGGGGTTTTCCGTTGATCTTGGAACTTCGCAATTGGTCTTTTACCTGATCGATCTGCGGGACAGAACAATACTCACTCAGGTTTCCATAGCCAATCCTCAGATCATTTACGGCGAAGATATCCTCACCCGCATCCTGTTTGCCCGCCAGGAAGAGAACCTGCAAACTTTGCAGACGCTCCTGATAAACACCTTCAATCAAATCATGCAACAAATGGTTGAGGATAGGGGTTATTCTCTAGACAACGTCTACGCATTGGCCATTGCCGGCAATACCACAATGAGCCACTTTCTGCTGGGCTTAGACCCGACAAACATATGCAAAGAACCTTACATCCCCGCAGCAAATTCCTTTCCCATCCACCATGCACGCGATCTTTCATTCTCCATTCAACCGGACGCACTGGTTTACGTTTTCCCAAACGTGGGCTCCTACTTCGGAGGAGACCTCATCGCGGGAATCCTGGCAGCGGGCCTGCATCGATCTAAGGATGTGAGCATATTTGTGGACATAGGTACCAATGCCGAGGTTGTGCTGGGCAATCGAGATTGGCTCATTGCTTGCGCCGGTGCAGCCGGACCGGCTTTGGAAGGAGGGGTGGTGGAACGCGGCATGATGGCAGCCCCAGGTGCTATCGATCGAATTCGCATCGATCCGGATACCTTGGATACCTCCTACCACGTTTTGGGAGAGGAAAAGCCAGTGGGTCTTTGCGGGTCCGGTCTAATTGATTTGATTGCAGAAATGTTCACTGCGGGGATTTTAACCATCCAGGGTAAAATAAACCTTAATTTGGATTCCCCTCGAATCGTTCGCACTGACGACGGCACGGCATATGTGGTGGCTTTTGCTCCTGAGACGGGTGACGGCAGAGATCTTCTGATTTCCGATATCGATATCGGTATCTTTCTTAAGTCAAAGGCGGCCATGTACACGATCTTGACCGTCATCACCAATAAAGTGGGACTGGAATTCAAAGATCTTAAGCAGTTTTTCGTTGCCGGGACTTTCGGTAATTACATCGATCCGGCAATGGCTATTCGCATCGGTATGATTCCCGACTTGCCTCTTGAAACGTATCGCGGCTTAGGTAATACTGCCGGGTACGGAGCCGCGATGGTGGTTTTGGACAGGTCTCTGTTGCACGACATCAAGCGAATCTGCAGACAGGTGACCTATATTGAGTTGAATGTGAACATGGAGCTTATGAACGAGTTTCGGGGAGCCTTGTTTCTTCCGCATACCGATCCAAGGCTTTTCCCCTCTGTGCGGATTCCGGAAACTAGCTTGGGACTGGCATCGGAATGATTCGTCGACAGCTTGAGAGCAGTAATAAGTACCAGGAAGACAAACGGAAAGCCAAGCCTCTCATTGAGGGAACGACCGTTTTACGGATCCTGTGCGGGATGCTTATCGTTTTAAATCTTTGGCTTATCTACGGCATTTTTTCAGCTTCCAGAGGTATACAAAACTATCGGCGACACCGGGAACAGGTAATATCACTTGAACGAAAAATCGAAAACCTTCAGCATGAGAATCGAATCCTCTTCAGACAAATTCAGAGCTTCAAGCAAGACCCGAAGGTCCGCGAGCGCGCAGTTCGCCAACAGCTTGGCTGGGTTCGTGAAAATGAATTACTCATCGAGTTTGTGCCCCCCGAAAGAAATGTTCCCTGAAATCCCGACAGCTTCCTGTCAAAACCAATAGACATGATCAACGGTTAGCCGGTCTGCAGAAAGAGAGTTGAAATACACTGCTATTTTGTGTTCTTGGAATGAAGGCCGAAGAAGCCCTTGAGCTGCTCAGGAAAAGAGGAAAAACCTTGACCTTGTTTAAGGGAATATGATAGTAAAATTATTTGCTGTTTAGTAGTCGGTTTCTTTCGAAAAGGGGGCTCCCTCCGATTCAAGAGGGTCCTTTTCGAATAGGCAATCGACACATGGCTCCTTGCCCCGCCGTGCATCGGCCAGGGGCTGTTAACCCGAAGGGAGAGAGAAAATGCGCAAGTACGAAACATTTTTCATCGTCGACCCAGATCTGCCGGATGACATTACCGCAAATGTCGACGAAAAAATCAAATCCATCATCACGGCCCAAGGCGGCACAGTAATCAGCTATGCGCCCTGGGGCAAGAAAAAGCTGGCTTATCCTGTAAAGAAGCGTTCCCGAGGCCTTTACGTATTGACGGAGTATTCCGGAGGTCCTGCGCTGGTTGCTGAACTTGAGCGCAACATGAGATTGGATGAGAGAGTCCTCAAGTTCATCACGGTTAAACTGGAAGATCGCTTCCATGAATCTGAGCCCCCTCGCGAAGCCAAAACATCTCCAGCATTCGATGAAGACGAAGATATTCTTCTTTCCACACCGACAGCCGGCGAGGATGAAGAAGAAGAATCATCCGCGGGAGAGAATGAGGAAGAATAAACCAACAACTTAAGAATAGAAGCAATCGGAGTATATCATGGCCTTCAAACGCAGACGACGCACTTTCCATCGACGCAAGGTATGCCGCTTTTGTGTGGACAACGAGTTACGGATCGACTATAAGGACCCAAAAACCTTACGCTATTTTGTCACTGAACGGGGCAAGATTGTCCCCAGACGTATTTCGGGCAATTGCGCGAAACATCAGCGCGTGCTGACTCTGGCCATCAAGCGCGCACGCCAAGTGGCGCTGTTGCCTTTTACGACGATCCATACCATTTAGCTCTTTGTGGATCGGATTGTGTTTGATTGTTTATGTCTTCGAATAGTGCAAAGCTCTCACCGTTGCTCAACAGTGTGATCGCCAGGGAGTTGGCCGTAGGAATTACGGCAACTCTCGTGTTTTTCTTTTCCATGCTGCTTATTCCAATGCTGGGCATCTTTGTGGGCGTTTTTACACCTTTGCCCACTTTGCTTAGCTACTACCGCTGGGGTTCCCCGCTGGGTCTATGGGTGCCGGGTGGGGCAGTTCTAGTTGGATGGCTGCTTTTCTCTTACTTCAGCATGGCCCAAAGCGCACCATATCTTCTTGAGATGGTATTGCTGGGCCTCCTACTTGGAATAGGAATGCGACGGAATTGGTCGCTGGAGAAGACCGTCGGTACGGCCAGTATTACCGCTTTTATCGTCGGCGCGCTGATTTTTTGGATGGCCCATAATTCTTCCGCGACGGGAATATTCCAGGAGATTGAGGAAGGCTTGCGCGAGGCGGTTCGCCTCACGCTGGAGCAATATGCCGGCATCACGGCGGAAACACGCGTTCTTGAAGAGTCTCTGGATAGTGTTCTACCTTTGCTGGTGAGAATCCTTCCAGGCGCTTCCCTGGCGTCCGCATTGGTCATATCATGCTTGAACCTGTTGGTGACCAAGCGCTATTGTACAATCCGTCAACTACCTCTTCCTACATGGGGAAGCTGGCTCCAGTGGAAAGCAACTGAATTCCTGGTTTGGGTTGTCATTACGAGCGGTTTTGCACTACTTATGCCGTTCCAGCTAATCAAGATGACGGCATTGAACGTTTTGGTCGTGCTCGGAACGGTTTACCTGTTTCAAGGTTTGGCGGTCATCACATTCTTTTTTGAACGCTGGAAGCTGCCGAAAATCATCCGAGCCGTTTTCTACGGCTTCTTGCTATTGCAGCAGTTTGCTTCACTGGGGGCGGTGCTGCTGGGTTTTTTTGACGTATGGTTCGACTTTAGGCGCTTGTCGAATAAACCAGCCTCCAGTGCATGATTTCGAACACTAAGCATCTGATACTTCATATTTTTCTTTAGGGAGACAGTCATGAAGATACTTTTGACGGAGAATATAAGCTCGCTTGGCGAAATCGGACAGATTGTCAATGTCGCCCCCGGCTATGCCCGCAACTACCTCCTTCCACAAGGACTGGCTATTGAAGCAACCGGAAAGAACGTTCGCGAACTGGAGCATCGAAAGCGTATATTGGCTCAAAAGAAAGAAAAGATCCGCCAGGAGATGCTGTCTGTGGCTGAAAAGCTGAACCGGGTGACAGTAGTACTGAGCCGCAAAGTTGCCGAGGAGGATAAGCTCTACGGCTCCGTGAGCCCCGCCGACGTCGCCAAGGCGCTCGAAGACCAGGGTTTTGAAATACCTCGCAAAGATATCCAGCTTGATCAACCCATCAAGCAGTTGGGCGAGCACACCGTTTCCATCAAAATCGGTGTCGACATCGATGCCAACGTGAAGCTTATCGTACAAAAAGAAGAATGATCTCCATGGAGACAGCTGTTGACGAGCTCAAGAAGATTCCGCCCCATCAGATTGAGGCCGAACAGTCCTTGCTTGGAGGAATTTTAATCGACAACGAGGGCTTGCCTTCCGCTCTGGAAGTCCTCAAAGGAGACGAGTTCTATCGCGATTCTCACCGCACCATATTTCGTACCGTTCAAGAGCTTTTCGAACGGAACGAGCCCGTCGACCTCATCACCGTCGTCGACCGCCTGACCGAGAAGAATCAGCTGGAAGCCGTCGGAGGAGCCACGTATCTGGCTTCTCTGGCGGATATGGTCCCATCTGCAACGAATGTTCAAGCTTATGCGAAGATCGTTAATGAAAAAGCTCTTCTCCGCCGCCTGATTCAAGCCGCTCATGAAATCATGTCCTGGTGTTACGGAGGCGGCAAGAATGTGGAAGAAATCCTCGATCACACCGAGGCGGCGATTTTCAACATCACCGAAAATCGTCTCCGTTCCAGCTACTTTGTCCTCAAGGAAGTTGTTAAGAAGAGCATAGAGGTCATTGAAAATTTCCAGGAAAACCGGGAGATGGTGACCGGTGTGCCGAGCTTTTTTGCAGATCTGGACAAACTGACGGCCGGCTTTCAGCCGTCAGATCTGATCATCATCGCCGGTCGGCCCAGCATGGGCAAAACTGCATTGGCTCTTAATATCGCCCGCAATTCGGCGTTGGAAGGCGGCGTTCCGGTCGGTTTTTTCTCGCTGGAAATGAGCAAGGAGCAGCTGGCCATGAGGCTTTTGTGCTCCGAGGCGCGGGTTGACTCCCACAAAATTCGCACAGGATTTCTCAGTCGCCAGGAATGCGCCAAAATGCTGACCGCTGCCGGGTACTTCATGGACGCTGCCCTGTACATTGACGATACCCCTGCAATCTCATCCTTGGAGTTGCGTGCCAAGGCACGGCGAATGAAAGCCGATCGGGGTCTGGGACTGATTGTCGTAGATTATTTGCAGCTGATGCGTAGTCGGGACGGAGCCGAGCGCCGCGAGCAGGAGATCTCGGAGATTTCCAGGTCGCTTAAAGCTCTGGCCAAAGAGTTGAACATTCCGGTGATTGCCCTTTCACAACTCAACCGAAAGGTTGAAGAACGCCATGACAAGCGGCCTCAATTGAGCGATTTGCGCGAATCCGGCGCCATCGAGCAGGATGCTGACGTAATCGCTTTCATTTACCGGGACGAGGTGTATAATGAGGCAACCACCGAGAAAGGAATCGCCGAAGTAAGCATC
>JAVEVM010000196.1:0-6323 GCA_034005055.1 Desulforhabdus sp.
ATGAGTCAACGAGGTTGCGGCGCTGGTGAAGTCTATCACTACGTCCGCCTTATCCAGCGCGTCCTGGATGGTGCCCGCGATATTCCAGCCTGCCGGTGCACCTCCGACGGCTTCAGAAACATCCTTTCCAACTTTGGGATGGTCGGGATGTTCAAACCCGGCGGCCAGCTCTATGCCGTCCGTTTCCCCGATCAGTTGTGCGATCCGAGAGCCCATCCTGCCCGCAATTCCAGCAACCGCTGCACGGACCATATTTATCCTCCCTTGTTCAGATTTAAGTGAACCCTCACGAATTAGATCAGCCCGTATTGCTGCAGATCTTTGCGCAGGCGTTCGCGATTCGCGTCCAACATGGGCGCCAGGGGCAAGCGGACTTCATCGCTTTTGATCTTGTTCATCATTGCCAGAGCAGCTTTAACGGGAGCCGGATTGGTTTCATAAAAAAGGGCATGGCACAGTGGCAGCAGCTTATAGTAAAGCTTTTGTGCTTCACTGAACTTCCCGGCGAAGAAAAGATTACACATTTCGGCCATGTCCCGCGGAGCAATGTTCGAGGAGACCGAGATAACTCCCTTGCCGCCGACGCACAAAAGCGGAAAGGTAAGATGGTCTTCACCCGACAGAACCACGAAGTCCTCGCCGCATCGGGCAATGATGTCCGTAATTTGCTTCATGACTCCGGCGGCTTCCTTTACCCCGACGATGTTGTCGATTTCGGCAAGTCTTGCCATCGTGGACGCCTCAATGTTTACCGCGGTGCGGCCCGGGATGTTGTAGACGATAATGGGGATGTCCACAGTTTCGGCCACCTTTTTAAAATGGCGGTATAGACCTTCCTGTGTCGGTTTGTTGTAATAGGGGCTGATCATGAGCGCGCCATCGGCGCCGGCCGCCTTGGCGTGCTTGGTCAGGCGAATGGCCTCTTCCGTATTGTTCGATCCACTTCCCGCCACCACGGGTACTCTCTTGTTGACCTGCTCGACGGTGATCTCGACCACTCTTTCGTGCTCTTGAAAGGAGAGCGTCGCCGATTCGCCAGTGGTTCCGCATGGAACTATGCCATGGGTCCCATTAGCGATCTGGAACTCAATCAGCTCTCGGAGTCCTGCTTCATCAATCTGACCGTTCTTAAACGGTGTCACGATGGCCACCATGGCGCCCTGGAACATAGCTTCCCTCCCTAATTGATCAATGTTTCATCCCAAAGGTCGGCTTCATAGACCACTTTGGCATCTCCCGCCAGAAAAACATCGGTAAACTCAACCGTATCATCTCGTATTACTTGATCGAAATAAATAGTCAAGATTTCGCCGCTTCTTGTCTTCACTTCGACGGGGGATCTGACTTCCCTGGACGCGGCAGCAAGCAGTGCCGATGCCACTGAACCGGTTCCGCAGGCGAGGGTTTCCGCCTCCACGCCCCGCTCATAGGTACGAACCGCCATACGATGTGTATCCTGCACAACGGCGAAGTTGGCATTAGTACCGGCCGGCTGGAACCGCTGATGATAGCGAAAAGCGCTTCCCCATCGGAGCACATCCACCTCTTCCAGTTCTTTTTCACTTTTTAAAAAGTGTACCACATGAGGAACACCTGTGTTGACGGAGTAAAGATCGAACACGTTCCCGTTCACTTCAACGGGGAAGTTCATTTGAAGGCCGTGAGGGGGAGAGACCCGGATTTTTACCCTGTCGCCGGTTATTTCCGCCTCAATGACTCCTGCCAGGGTGCGAAATGCTATCTGCCGCTTGTTGACAATCCCTTGCAGAAAAGCAAAGCGTGCGGCGCAACGTGCGCCGTTCCCGCACATCTCTGCCTCGCTCCCGTCCGAGTTAAAAAACTGCCATCTAAAATCCACTTCCGGGTCATTCTCTATGAAAATGAAGCCGTCGGCCCCTACCGATAGCTTTCTACGACAGGCGAGGCGAATAAGATCACGTGATTTTGCGGCATTCAGCTTCTGGTCGCGATTGTCTACCAGGATGAAGTCATTGCCGCTGCCGGTCATTTTGAAAAAGTGAATGCGCTCCATATCTTCTGCTTTCATTGTTTCCCGAAACTCCCAGACCTACACAAAATCGGGAATCCGCTCGTGTTTGGTAAGATCCTGCCAAGTTTCCCGTTCTCTAATGACGTAAAACCGGTCATCTTTAACGAGGATTTCAGCCGCTCTCGGTCGCGAATTGTAATTGGAGCTCATGGTGAAGCCATAGGCGCCGGCGCTCATTACGGCCAGATAGTCGCCGGCCTGGACTGTAGGAAGGCTCCGGTCTTTGGCCAGAAAGTCGCCCGATTCGCAGATGGGTCCCACCACGTCAACAATTTCGCTTTCTTGATTGGTTTTCCGCAGGGGCTGAATGTGGTGATAGGAGCCGTAGAGACTGGGCCGGATCAGATCGTTCATAGCCGCATCGACGACCACGAAGTTTTTACTGGGTGTTTTTTTCGTATAGAGCACCTGGGTGATCAGAATCCCTGCGTTGCCCACGATAACGCGGCCGGGCTCGAAAATCAAGGTGCAAGGCAAGTCCTCCAGTTGCTGCAAAATGGCCTGAGCATATTCCCTGGGGTGTGGTGGTGCTTCCTGATCGTATGTGATGCCGAGTCCACCGCCGAGGTCAAGATATTTGATGTCTATTTGGAGATCTTTTAGACGCTTTATCAGCAAGCATAAGCGCTGCAATGCATCCACGAACGGGGTGATTTCGGTCAACTGGCTTCCAACATGGCAGTCCACACCCACAATTTCAATGTTGTCAAGCGACTTTGCCCGTTCATATTCTTTCAATGCACCATCAATGTCGATACCGAATTTATTCTTTTTCAGCCCGGTGGAGATATAGGGATGAGTCTTGGGGTCGACATCCGGATTGACACGCAGTGCGATTCGTGCTTTGCGTCCGACTTGTCCCGCTCGCTTGTTGATGGCAGCCAGTTCCTGGGAGGATTCGATATTGAAAAGCAAAATGTCTTCTTTGAGAGCATAATCTATTTCTTC
Source organism: Desulforhabdus sp. (assembly GCA_034005055.1). GTDB lineage: Bacteria > Desulfobacterota > Syntrophobacteria > Syntrophobacterales > Syntrophobacteraceae > Desulfoferrobacter. The sequence goes on from JAVEVM010000196.1 coordinate 2,999, forward strand.
CGGGGTTTTCCCAACTCCTGAGTAGCAGATCCGATCGGCGGGAATGCCCGCCTGTCGTGCCCGAAACAGCTCACCCCCTGAGACAATGTCGACTCCCCCCCCAAGGGAGCCGAAAAGCTTCAGGATGGCAATGTTCGAGTTGGCCTTGGCTGCAAAACAGGTCAGATGCGGCACATCGCTGAACGCTTCATCAAAAACTTTAAAGTGGTGCATGAGGGTTGCATGGCTGTAAACATAACAGGGGGTTCCCACGTGTTGCGCTAACTGAGCCAGAGGCAGATTCTCGCAGTAGAGCTCATTTTGCCGATAGTGAAAATGGTGCATGTTTCCCTCGATCTATTTGATTCGAAAGATTCTCGTGAAGTGGACGCCTAACTGAAAAATGCCGGCATTCTATTGAAATTGCAGGCTTCTGATCTCAACCCATTTTGAGAGAAGTCCTTCGGCATGGGAGGGATCGACTCCAACTGCAGAGACCGCATAGAAATACAGCACGTTGGGTTTTGCCGAGCCGTCGATATAAGGCGGGTCTTGAACGGGGTCTGCAGTCAACCGGGTAATCTCTTTTCCTTCGCGGCGATAGACATGATAGCCTTTGGTCTCTCCGTCGCTTTTGGTCCAATGGATCTCCAATACCCCCTTAGCCGGAATAGCCCAAACGGTATTCGGCGGCGGGGGCGGCAAAGCGCCCGGAGCCTGAACATGGACGATTGGTGAGGGCTCGCTCCAAATAGGAGTGCCTTCAAACAGCAGAACAGAGAGCACTCGATAATCATAAACCGCGTTTGCGGCAACTGCCGGATCAAAGAAGCTGTTACCTCTAACGGGTGCCGGAGAGATAACTTCCCAGGAGCCATTCAAAGCGCGTCGCTCGATATTGAACTGCGGTTCGTCGGCAAGCGGTTTTCCCAGTATGTTTTTTTTGGGAATCTTCCATTGCAGAAAAATGCCTTGGTCTTGTTTGGCTGCAGTGAAGTCAGCCGGCGGCTGCGGCGTAGTCATGACCTTGCCAATGACCGGATTTGAAAAAGACAATTCGCGTCCCTTCTTATTCTGGATGCCGATCTGATACCTGTAGGCATGAGCCGGCAAAACACCTGCATCAACCAGCATCAGCTTGTTCTCCTTCATGGAAGCCGGTTCGGGATAGGCAGGGTCAATGAGCTCGATGGTCTCCTGTTCAGGGGCAGGACATTCAAGACAGTTACGCTTATCCCACGGCACCTCTGATTTCATAACGGCGAATCGGTAGTCAGAGATAACCGTCGACTTTTCCTTTGGACTCGGAAGGGTCCAGCTGAGCTCGATCCCCGTTCCTCGGACGTCGGCTTTTAAGTCTTTGATCTCTGGAGGAGGCTCCTGCACGATCGGCTTGGGAAAAGTACGTCTCCCGCAAGAGGAGGAAAACACCGCGATTAACACCGTTGCTATTATACAGGAGAATCTAAACATTGACTGTTTGCTCATATTCATGTGAAGGAATTGCCCTCTTATTTATCTGAAGCCCAATGGGCCGCCAGTTCTGGTTTCTTTCTGCTCTTTCTCGAATGTCTGGCACAGGCTGTCCGTTAATGCATAATCCAGCTTCCACCGCGTGGTACCGCTGCAACAAGAGCCGCTGTGATTTTGCTCGGTGAAATAGCAGATTATCGCCGGTTTTCAAGAAACCTGTTTTTCGTTATTCCGACCTAGTCTTTCATTCAAGGATTCCTGTTTTGCCTGCAGCGCCGTTTGGGCCGTGTGAATGGCTTTTCGGACGCAGGAGGTGGCTGTTCCTCCCGCCGAGACGCGCTGGTCTACGGCCGCTGCGAGGTCCAGAAATGAAAAGACATCCGCATCAAAAGCCTTGTGGAAGGTCCTCAGCTCCTCGAGAGTGCAGTCCTGGAGCTTTTTGCCGTTTTGAATGCAAAACTGAACAATTTGTCCAACTGCATGATGGGCTCTGCGGAACGGTACCCCTTTGCGAACCAGGTAGTCGGCCAAATCGGTGGCAAGGATAAAGCCCTCGCTGGCCACTTCCACCATGCGCTGACCGTTGAAACGGATCTCGGGCAGCAATTTTGCCAGCAGGCGCACGGTGTTTAGAACCGTATCGGCGGTGTCGAACACAGGCTCTTTGTCTTCCTGCAGATCCCTGTTGTAGGCAAGCGGGAGCGCCTTGGTGAGCGACAATAACGACATCAAATTACCAAATACCCGGGCGCTCTTGCCTCTCATCAGTTCGGGCACATCGGGGTTCTTTTTTTGCGGCATTATGCTGGAGCCGGTGCAAAAGGCGTCGCTTATCTCGATGAATGCAAATTCCGCGGTGGACCAGATGATCAACTCCTCAGCCATGCGGCTCACATGGGTCATGAGTATTGCCGCGGCCGCACTGAATTCCATCAAGTAATCTCGATCGCTGACGGTATCGATGCTGTTTGCACTGATTTTGGGAAAACCGAGATATTTTGCCGTCCATTCCCTGTCAATCGGGAAAGTTGTTCCGGCCAGCGCTGCGCTTCCCAAAGGAAATACATTGGTGCGATCGTAACAGCCGGCGAAGCGCTCATCGTCTCGCTCGAACATTTCGTAATAGGCCATCAGGTGATGAGCCAGCAGAATCGGCTGGGCGTGCTGCAAGTGGGTATAGCCGGGCATAATGACATCCAGGTTTTGTTCGGCCAGGGCAACCAGCACATTCTGCAAGTCCAGCAGCAGAGCGCGAGCTTGTAACACCACATCGCGCAGGTAAAGGCGCATGTCCAGGCAGATTTGATCGTTTCTGCTTCTGGCCGTGTGAAGCTTGCCGCCGACCTCCCCAACCCTTTGGATCAGGCGCTGTTCAATGGCCATATGGATATCTTCCTGAAATGTCTCCAAGGGGAGCTTGCCACGTTCAATCTCCCTTTGGATCTCCCCAAGGTGTCCCACAATAAGGGACGCTTCGTCATGCGAGATGATCTTGCATTCTGCCAGCATTCGACAGTGGGCTATACTGCCTTCTATGTCGTAACGGTAGAGCCTGTTGTCAAAATGAATCGAAACCGAGTAGTCTTCCACCAGCTTGTTGGTAGGTTGATCGAAGCGACCCTGCCAAGGCTTTTCTGCCATATAGTGAATCTCCTTGGGGAATGCAAAAGTCCGTTGTACCATTTTGTAGCGCAGGACTTCAGCCCAGCCGGCCAACTACAGGGCAGAAGCCCTGCGTAGATATCATTTATTTCCCAATTCCCTGAAAGCGTTCCAGAGTAAATAGCGCATTATGCTGGTTCTTCCAAAACAACTCCATCGAGAATCTCAACGCATCGATCAATCTGTTGTTTCTCCACAATAAGCGGTGGAA
>JAVEVM010000197.1:0-6314 GCA_034005055.1 Desulforhabdus sp.
CTGTTGAAGGAGGTAAAAGTCGTCCCTGACACCGTGCAGGTAATCGGAGGAAGCAAAATACTTGAAAATGTGCACACCATATACACATCCCCTGTCAGACTTAACAATCTTACCAAGTCGGGCTCCTTTACCGCCACTCTGGTCCTGACTCCGGCTTCTCTCAAGCTCTCTGCAGCTTCCCCCGAGCGAGTCACGATCAGTTATGTAATAGAAGAAAGACGTCCGATAGACAGGAGAACGAACCTGAATCTGAGGCAAGATTATGCGTGCATTGATAGAGGACACCGGTCGAAACCGGCGCAAGAGATTTCTTTGGCTGGGCTATTTTGGCTGGATCATCGTCTTACTGCTCGCCCTCATGCTGAGGACGCTCGGTTATAGCCAAATATCACTATTCCAACTCACTGTTCTTATTGTCTCCGCCACTTTGGCTCATACAGCTTGCTACCTCATCGTTTCCACCGGCCTTGATGGCCGCTTCAGCTTCGATCCCCATTTTGTAATCATCCCCAACTGGGTGTTTTTCGCTCCGATGGTGGCATACGGATACTACAGCCTTGGAGATGCCAGAGGTCTCATGCAGGTGGGATGGTTCATGGGCTTTTTCTTCTGCGCAGGCTACGTGCGCTTCAAAGGAGTCATGCTTACCGCATGCTGGTATATGATCCTTTATCTCGGCGTTGTCGGCATCGCTCACTGGCATGGCAGGCCGGTGGACGTGCTGGAAGAATCGATTCGCAGCGCCATTTTCCTTGCAGTTTGTGTCTTTTTTGCGTTTCTGCTCGACAAGGTCGCCGCTCAAAAAGAATACCTCAAAGACTCTGTGCAAACGCTCAGGGAAAAAGACCAGGTGATTTCTCTGCTCAATCGAAAATTGACCAAATTCGTGACCACACCGCTGGTAGAGGAACTGGCAAAAGGCGAGAACGACTCCATTTTGAACCATCAGCGATGTAAAATCAGTGTCTTTTTTTCCGATATCCAGGATTTCAGCATCATAACCGATGCCATGGAACCGGAAGAGCTGGCGCAGTTGCTGAACGAGTATTTTGCTGAAATGATTCGGATTGTTTTTCAGTTTGGAGGCACTGTCGACAAACTCATGGGAGACGGACTGGTGGCTTTGTTTGGAGCCCCCGTGGCAGTGGAGCCGGCGAGCGGTGCTCTGCGCTGCGTTCAAATGGCAGTCAATATGCAACAACGACTTGATGTTCTAAACGAGCAGTGGAAGGCGAGAGGATGCGCTCATACCATAAAGGTGCGCATGGGCATCAATACAGGTCTTGCCATTGTGGGAAGCTTCGGCTCTGACGCGTGGGCGAATTATACAGCAATTGGCAGCCAAATCAACATAGCGGCACGCCTCCAGCAGATGGCGGAGCCGGGCCAGATCCTGATCAGCCATTCCACCTACTCACTGGTAGCTGACAAGATAAAGGCAAAACAGATGGGCAAGACCTTCCTGAAGGGCTCCCACTACCCGATTCAAGTCTATCAGTTGGATGAGCTGGCCGCTCAAGAGAGCCCCACCTCAATAAAGTGGCAGGCCCATGGCTGTTCGGTTTGCCTGCAGCCCGCAATTTTGGACATTCCCGAGAAAGAATCATTTGTTCAAATGCTGGAGAAATACCTCGGCAAACCCACGGGCATGTCCTGACAGACCGTCTCTTACGTGGTCAAGATCTCAGCACATTTCCATCGGATAGCCATTCTTAAGAGAGTGGATGATTCTGTTGGCCCTCTCTTCCACTTCCGGGATCATTTCAACGAGTGCTTTGAGGGAGCTCAATACCTTCTTGGTCTGCTGCTTGTGGGGGATATCCAGGGCCGGGTGTTCGAGAAGACTGATGATCTCTTCCAGTTTGCCGAGCTTATCTACGCTGAAATCAGTATATGCCAGTTGTGACCATTTCAATCTGAGATCAGGCGGGAGATGCTCCACCTTCATCGCCAGGTTTTGATCCGTTCCAACCCAAATCGCTTTGGCCAAGCTGGTCAACAGCTTCTGTATCTCTGCTTCATGCCGATTCAGGATTTGAGTCTCCATGAGCAAGCGCTGCCACTTGGGCCGGATTTTATTGTCAAGCCACTTTTCACTCAGCGCGGGCATCAGGGAAAGACTTGCCATTTCCTGCTGTTCAGTCAAAAGTGATCTACCAAGGTCACCCAGTTTCCCTCCACCGTTCAACTCAGGCAAAAGCAAGGTCAACAAATAGCTGAGCTGTGCAAGGATGGACTGCTTGCTTTCAAGCTCTGGAAATGCTTTCTGCAGTTGTTTTTCCCATTGTTCTCTCAGGAAACTGATCTCGGCGTTGATGGCGGAAAAGATGAAGCCAAGCTTTATGAGAGTATTGCGCAGTTCATGGGCCAGCACATTGCAGCTCTGCAGGCGTTGCCGGGCAAGATCTTTCTGTGCCTCTGACAGTGTCTCCCTGATGTGTAAGGAAAGCAATTCAGTGCCAAGAATGCGCGACAGCTTCTTGATGATTTTAGTTGATCGATCGCCGCGTTGGATCGTATAGGGCAGGAAGTGTATCTTTATTACCGCCACAACCACATAGTCGGTATCCAGCCAGATAGGCTTACCCTGCCAATCGAGAGGGTAATCGAGACTATTCTCTTGCCCGTGTAGATAAGGCTTCTTCACCAGCACCGGTTCCATGTGGTGAAAGTCCTCTATTTCACCCCCAATCTGCTTGCGCACACTGCGGATATCCTCGTAGGGATTATCGGCGGTCCAGCTTTTCTGCTTTTCCACGCACCAGCCCATGGCCTCCAGAACGTGTCCTGGCCGGTCGCGATATTGCTCCCAAGTTTTGCCCGGGTAATTGTAATCGGAAGCCTCGGGCAAACCCCACTTAATCTGGTCGGTGCCTTCTGTTCTAATGCCGGAGGTTATACGAACTGCGCTTGCGGTAGGAGCGGGCCCGATGCGGTAGATGGTGCCCTTAGTGGCATGGCTTAAGCTCAGCAAAATAGTCTCAATCATCTCCTTGCAGGTCTTTTCAAGGAGATCGTGGCTTATAAGCATTGGCAGCCCCTCAGGTCTAGATTCCTCCTCCTCAGATTGGACATGTATCTTGAAAATTGAACATAGTCAACTTGATTTTCCACACCTGTGTTTAGTGGAGGGAGGGTTTACTTCGGCCGGAATGCCGGCGTGTTCATCTAAATTTCAAGAGTGCTATAGATATCATGATTTTTTTCACATTATCAAGAACAACTTTTCTCTTTATCGAACTTTGCCAAAAGATCCATCAATAACATCAAAGAGCCGGATCATCACGAAGGTGCGGCCCCTTCTGCACACTATAACCGGTCGTCTTCGACGCAGCCGCCTAAGAGCGCCCGTAGACACGGCTCACCTGCAGCAGTTTCTCCGCCACTTCATTTGTTAACAGCTCTTCTCTAAGGCGCCATCCCCAGTTGCCGGCCGCTGCCGCAGGCAGGTTCATGCGCGCCTCTTCACCCAGACCCAGGACATCCTGGATCGGCACAATGGCTGTGGCGGCTATCGACATCATGGCCATTCTCACCAACTCCCAGTGAACTGCATCTCCCCCCACACTGCGCCCAAGATACTTGAACAAGCGGTTCTTGTCGTCGTCGCTCGCCTCTTTGCTGAACCAGCCTCTCACCGTATTATTGTCGTGGGTACCAGTGTAGACGACGCTGTTTTGAGTGTGATTATGGGGAACATAGGGATTATTGGCCAGATCGTCGCCGAATGCGAACAGAAGCAATTTCATGCCGGCAAATCCATACCTGGCCATGGCTTCTCTAACATCGGGGGTAATGGTGCCAAGATCTTCAGCGATTATGGGAAGATATGGAAAACGTCTCAAAAGGGTGTCAAAAAAATCCCTGGTCGGCACTTCCACCCATCTGCCGTTCACCGCGGTCGCTTCCGTTGCAGCCACTTCCCAATAACCGACAAATCCACGAAAATGATCAAGGCGAATCATGTCGAACAGCGTCAGGTTGTGTCCCACTCGATCGATCCACCAACTGTAGCGGTTTTCTCTCAGACTTTCCCAATTATAAACCGGATTACCCCACAACTGGCCGGCTGAGCTGAAATAATCCGGAGGAACACCCGCAACAAAGACCGGTCTCTTAGCCTCATCCAGTTTAAAGATGTGCGGATGAGTCCATACGTCCGCGCTGTCCAAGCTCACGTAAATGGGTATATCACCCATTATTTGAATGTTCTTGCCGTTGCAGTACTTTTTGAGGGCCGACCACTGTCTGGAGAAGAGATATTGGAAAAACTTGGCGGCGAATATCTCGTTGTTCAATCGTTCCTTCCATTCGCCGATGGCTGCAGGGTCCCGGTCGCGCAATTCCGGGGGCCATTCGTTCCAACAGGCGCCGCCAAAATTCTTTTTCAAACTGATGAACAATGCGTAATCATCCAGCCAAGCCGCATTCTCTTCGCAGAACCGGTTGAATTCATGATCGGTTCCCTGATGGCTCACAAATCTTTCAAAGGCTAGTTGCAGAAGCTGATACTTGTACTGGGAAACCTTGTCAAAATCGACCCGCTCATCGGCAAAGTCAGAACGATCCTGCACCTCTGACGCGTGCAGAAAACCCTGTTCGATCAGCAAATCCGGGCTGATCAAGACGGGGTTGCCGGCAAACGCCGAATAGGTACAGTATGGAGAATTGCCGCAAAAAGTAGAAGTCGGCTCCAAGGGGAGCACCTGCCACACATTTTGACCGCTTGAGGCCAGAAAATCGGCGAACCGATAAGCTCCATGGCCGAAATCGCCAATTCCATATGGAGATGGAAGGGATGTTATGTGAAGGAGTATTCCGCTTCTCCGTGTTTGCATATCGGCCTCTTCATCTTTTGAGTCTAGGTCAACCTTGATCTGCTTCACTCTTCAGAAAAACAACTCCGAGCGGAGGCAACACTATTGAGATTGAATGGTAGTGCCCATGACATGGAATAGGAGTGGCCTCCATGCCGCCGAAATTGCCGTGGCCACTGCCGCCATAAATCTTAGCGTCGCTATTTAAAACCTCCTGCCAAAACCCGTCCCGCGGTACGCCAATACGGTAGTTGGTTCGCGGCACGGGTGTGAAGTTGGCAGCAATCAGCATTATATCCGTGCTGGTTTTTGCTTTCCTGATGAAACTGATGATACTTGAATCCGCATCGCGAAAGTCTATCCACTCAAAGCCTTCATTGCTGAAATCAACTTCGTGCAGAGAGATCTCCATTTTGTAGAGCTGATTCAAATTCTGCACCCATCTTTGCACACCCTCGTGGTGGGGACGAGTGAGCAGATCCCAGTCAAGGCTCTTTTCATGATACCATTCATCCCATTGCCCGATCTCGGCACCCATGAACAGCAGCTTTTTGCCCGGATGGCCATACATATATCCGAACAGCAATCTGAGATTCGCAAATTTTTGCCAATCGTCTCCGGGCATTTTTCGCAGGAGAGATCCTTTTCCGTACACCACCTCATCGTGGGAGAGAGGAAGCACGAAATTCTCAAAAAAGGCGTACCAGATGCTGAATGTCAGTTGATTCTGATGGTATTTCCTGAAAATCGTTTCTTTCGAGAAGTATTCCAGAGTATCGTGCATCCACCCCATGTTCCATTTCATGCCGAAGCCCAATCCCCCTAAATGGGTCGGCCTGGATACCATAGGCCAGGCGGTTGATTCCTCGGCAATGGTCTGAGTGTCAGGAAAATCCTGGTAAACTATCTCATTGAACCGCCTGATGAAGGAGATGGCCTCGATATTTTCTCTGCCCCCGTACTGGTTCGGTATCCATTCGCCTCCCTGGCGTGCGTAATCGAGGTACAACATCGAGGCCACGGCATCCACCCGCAGCCCGTCAGCATGATATTTGTCCAGCCAGAACATGGCGCTGCTGATGAGAAACGACCTCACCTCATTTCTGCCATGGTTGAATATGTAGCTTTTCCATTCGGGGTGAAATCCTTGCTTGGGGTCAGCGTGTTCATACAAATAGGTCCCATCGAAATAGACCAGCCCGTGCTCGTCGGCGGGGAAATGGGAAGGAACCCAATCCAGAATAACCCCGATTTCGTTTTGATGAAGTACATCGACCAAGTGCATGAGATCTTGCGGATTGCCGTAGCGGGAGGTTGGAGCAAAATACCCCACGGTCTGGTACCCCCAGGAGCCATAGAAAGGATGCTCCATAACCGGCAAAAACTCCACATGGGTGAACTCCATCATCTTCAAATAGCCCGGCAAGCTGCCAGCCATTTCGCGATAGCTGAGAGCTCTGTTATCCTCCTCCGGAACTCTTCGCCAGGAGCCATGGT
>JAVEVM010000198.1:0-6307 GCA_034005055.1 Desulforhabdus sp.
CGTCTCTCAAGCCACCGAGAGAGATGCGCAAGAACTTGCGCCCCATACTGCGCGCGATGGACTGCCCGAGTGAGGTTTTCCCGACACCGGGCGGCCCGACAAAGCAAAGGATCGGACCTTTGATGTCTTTTTTCAATTGCAGCACGGCAAGGTACTCTAGGATGCGCCGTTTGACTTTTTCCAGATCGAAATGGTCCTTATCGAGTATCTCAGCCGCAAGCCGTATGTCCAGACTGTCTTCCGTGTACGTGCTCCAAGGCATTTCCAAAAACCAGTCCAAATAGTTGCGTGCTACATTGTATTCTGCCGAAGCAGGCGACATACGAGCCAGCCGTTCGACCTCTTTTTCCGCCGCCTGCCGGGCTTCTTGAGGCATATCCAGTTCCTCCAGCTTGAGAGACAGCTCGGTAATCTCCGAGCTCTTGCCATCTTCTTCCCCAAGCTCGCGTTGAATGGCACGTAGCTGCTCGCGCAGGAAATACTCCCGCTGGCGCTTATCCATTCCGGCTTTCACTTTCTCCTGGATTTGATGGCCAAGCTCCAGCCTCTCCAGTTGCCTTGTCAAATAGAATGTGACTCGCTCCAGCGCAGTCGCGATATCCGGTATTTCCAGCAGGGTCTGCCGTTCACCGATTGTCAGAGTCAGATTTGCCGCCACCATGTAGACCAGATGTGCCGGCCGATCAACATTCAATGCCACGATCGATAATTCATTGGGCAAGTTTGCAAGCTCGACCAAGCGTTGAAACTGAGTGCGGAGGTTGGCGGCCATCGCTTCAATTTCCGGGCTTGTCTGCTCATCTTCAGGGAGAACTGCAATTCGAGCGGTCCAATAGTTATCCGATTTTTGGAAATCGCTCAATTTCACTCGTTGGCCGGCGCGAACCAGTATTTGATAGGAACCGTCGGGTTGTTTTGTCACCTTAACCACACCGGCTATGGTGGCAACATCAAATAGATCGTTCGGTCCCGGCTGCTCGACCTGTCTGTCTCGCTGGGCTGCAACCACCATCAAGCCATTGTCTATGCGTACGTCATCGACCAGTTTTATTGAACTTTCTCTTTCCACGACGAGCGGGACAGTGAGCTCCGGGTACAGTACCATATTGCGCAAAGCCAAAACAGGAAGTCGTTCAGGGGACGGCTCCAATGACCTTTCTGCTGCGGCGGTCACTTCTTTCATTCGTGGTCTCCCTCCATCCAATTAGTTGAATTATACTCAAGCAATCGGTCCGTAAGCTGTTCGCACGCGAACAACAAGGATTCCAGATCGAGGGTACCCAAGACTCTGGAATCGAACAAGAACTTGACCCGACTTTCAAAACCTTCCTCAACATCTTCAGCCCACCATAGAACACGAATGGCAAGCTTTGGCAGTATCTGGAATTGTGCGGCGAAATCGGCCTGCTCCACACTTGCCGTGATATCATCGCCCAGACCGGCCACTGCTTCGGCCAGTTTTGTCAAATTGCCGCCATACTCTTTAGCCAGCCGAGCTTCGCAGTGTGCTCTGAGGCTTTTGATTTTGGACACCGAATTGGGCAGGCTTTCCATACCGATCCAGATTCCGGAAGGCTGCTCGGCCCCATCGATGATGTAATTATAGAGAAATATCTTCTCCCAGGGATTCAACTGCTCCCCGCTAAGATCTGCCATGCTCTGCTTGGTGGCAGTGATTCTGCGTCCGAAATAGTCAAATTCAAGAGCCGGTTCACCGTCCACTGTAACAAGCTCTGCACCTACACTGGCAGCCACATCCGAAAAACTACATTCCCGCAATCGGGAGCGCAGATATTCAAGGGCTTTCTGGAATCCTTCTCGCTTGACGCCTATACCGGATCGGAGCTGCTCGGCCAACCGCGCACGGAAGGGCGCCAGCGCCTGCTGATCCAGATATGGACAAGCATCCAGCTGCGCCTGCCCGACAATTGCCTGAGCTGCAAATGCCAGACAGGTTAACAAGCCGCACTCTCCGCAATTGGTTTGCGGAGTCAACTTGTAGAGGTGCATGGGGGTCAGCCGGTTGGCGATCTTCTCACGCCATTCATCTTTCATCTAATATCCTTCCGCGCTTCTTGCTTGACACATGGCTCTCAATTTGTCTCATCTACTTTATAAGTATGTTTTCCGGTTAAGCAAAGACGGGCAGGATTAGAAAAAAGGATTAGTGGAGCACTTTGACGTAGATGATTTTGTCGTCCCGGGGTGAGTAGAAATCTTTCAAAACGGCTTCTACTTGATAGGCGCAGGATTCGTAAAAGCGATGCGTCAGCCGGTACTGCTCTCGGGAAGATGTCTCCACATAAATGCGGCGCCCTCCCCTTTCCTGGATCAGGGTTTCGCTCCTTTTCAGCAGCTCTTTGCCCAGCCCGCAGCCCCTGAGATCGTTTCGAACGGCAATCCAATATAGGTCATAGCCCACTTCGGTGCACGCTATCGGGCCAAAGCAGGTATAGCCGACCAGCTCGTTCTCCCGTTCGGCAAACAAAAAATGGTATCCGCTATCGACGGCACTTCTGGTCAAAGCCTCTTCGACCAAAGCCACCGCAACCTCAACTTCTGCAGGAGAGAAGTAACCGGAAGAACCGACCACCGAGCGAACCTTCCCTAGATCGGTCGCTTCAACCTTTTCTCGAAAAACGATTGGAGAAGATGGCGATAAATCTTGTTTAGCGAGGAGGATGTCCTTAAGAATGGCCTCAACTACGTCTTTGTCACTCAGACCCGCACACCGCGCCGCGGCTGCAAATCCCGCATCGGGAGAAATGCAAGGATTCGTGTTGACCTCCAAAACCCACGGTTTACCGGACTGATCAACCCGGAAGTCTACTCTCGCATATCCGCGCAAACCGAAAATACGCCAACACTCCGAGGCAATTTCCTGCAATTTTCGCAGCAGAGGCCCATCTTCCTCTGTGAATTCGAAAGAGCGGGGCGTATTGAGATACTCAAATGAATCGGCTTCCCATTTGGCTCGATATCCCACTACCTTTTTCTTACCTTGCGGAAACGCATCAAAGCGTATCTCGGCCGGCGGAAGCACTAGAGGCTCTCCGCTGCCGTCCGCCAGCAAGGAAAGATTGAATTCTCTCCCATCGATGAAAACCTCCGCAAAACAATCTCCTCCCAGTGCCTGGCTGCGAGATCTCATTGCTTCGATGAGATCGTGCCGATTCGCAATGTGTATTACGGAGTCTTCATCGAGCCCAACCGAAGCATGCTCCCACACCGACTTGATGACGTACTCTGTTTGGGGCAATGACGCTTCTCCGCTCAGCTCCGCGACTTCGACCCACCCGGGAGTGAGAATACCGGATGCTTTCAGAATCTTTTTGGCCACAATCTTATTCGAAGTAAGAAACACGGCTTCGGTCGGCGCTCCCGAATAGAGAATCCCCAAATGGTCGAGCAATGCGGGAGCGGTATGAATAAGCCGTCCGGACCCGCCTACCGTCTCAACCAGATTGAAAACGAATGCGGGTTTTATTTCCTGCAGCTTGGCAGCTGTTTCTGCCAGATTCAAAGAAAAGGCAAGCCGATGAACCTCATACTGCAAATCGGCAAGTACCCGTGATACGAAATCCGCTTGCACCAGTACGTCCTGCTCGTCTTTACCGACATTTTCGGATAGAGCACTGTGCAGTATAACCGTTGTCATAGTAGTTGCGTTAGCTGCGCCAATCAGTCTTGAATCAAGCATTTCCATACACCGCTGCGCCGTTTACCGCCTTTGGTCGCGGCGGTGCATGTTTAAGACCGCCAAGGTTGGCCCGTTTGAGGGCGGATGCCATGATCCTGTCAATCAGCTCCTCGAAGCTGATTCCAGCCAGCCTGCAAAGGATGGGAAGGTCCGAATGAGTCGGATTCAATCCGGCCAGTGGATTCACCTCGATAAAATTTGGCACCCCCTTCTCATCAACCCGCAGATCAACTCTACCCGCATCACGGCAGCCAAGCCCGCGCCATGCGGCCAACGCAACCTTTGTCGTCTGCTTTGCCAGTTCATCCTCGACCAGACGATATTCGACCAGTTGCTGGTAGTTTTCCTTGTTCACATAGGTGTAGGCATCCCGTTCGGCATTTCTTTTCAGCAATACCTCCATGGCGGCCACAGAGTAGGCTTCTTCTCCCGTGCCGATTATTCCCACGGTAAATTCGCGGCCGGGCAAAAAAGCTTCTATCAGAACGGGCTGCCTGTAAGCAGCCAGCAGTCCGCGGCAAACTGAAATCAACTCCTCTTTGGAAAGGATCTTCGAAGAGCCGCTTATGCCCTTGCCCGTTCCCTCGGCGACCGGCTTCGCAAACAGCGGAAAGGAAAGATTCATCCGGGAAATTTCGTCTTCCGCTTCGACCACGCAAAAATCGGCAGTCGGGATGCCGAGGTCGCGAATGACACGCTTGGTCATGGCCTTGTGCAGCGTCAGGGAAAGCACCAAAGGGTCCGAAAAGGTGTATGCAATCCCATAGGCATCCAGCAGTGCGGGAACTTGAGCCTCACGGCCGAACCCGTGGAGGCCCTCGGAAATATTAAATACGATGTCCCATGATTCTCCTGCAGCCAATTTTGTCACCAGATTTTTCACATGGCCGATGCGCTCGGTCTGGTACCCGCATTTTTGTAGAGCCAAGTCGATGCCGTCGATGGTATCGGGCTTGTCGAATTCGGCTGTTTCTTCTTCGCCGTAGCCGAGATCCAGGTAATCCCGGCGAAGATCGTAGGTCATGCCAACTTTCATCAAATGGCTCCCCATGTCGATTGCGGGTCCGGGTATCGATAAATTTTCCCCTCATAGTTCCGAAGCAGCAGGGCATCTTGCTCACGTCCAGCGAGATAATCCGGCAGCAGAGGGATTTTGCCGCCGCCTGCCGGAGCATCGATCACAAAGGATGGAACTGCATAGCCCGAAGTGAAACCGCGCAACCCTCGGATAATCTCCAGCCCTTTTGCAACCGGGGTGCGGAAATGGGAAGAGCCCGGAATCGGATCGCACTGATACAGATAATAGGGCCTTACACGGATTTTGAGCAAACCGTGGTAGAGACGCTTCAAGGTTTCTACATCATCGTTTATCCCGGCCAGCAAAACGGTCTGACTTCCCAACGGGATACCGGCATCGGCAAGCCGATTGCAAGCGTGCATCACTTCCGCGGTGAGCTCATCGGGGTGAGTGAAATGAATGCTCATCCAGATGGGATGATAACGCTTGAGCATGCGGGTCAAGGCCAGAGTGATGCGCTGGGGCAAGACCACCGGGGCTTTGGTACCGATGCGAATGAATTCTACATGAGGGATTCGGCTCAGTCTGGAAAGGAGCCATTCCAACCGGTCGTTGGAGAGAGTCAGAGCATCGCCGCCGGACAGCAGCACATCGCGCACACCCGGAGTCGCTTCAATATAGTCAAGCGCCTTGTTCCACTGCTCATAACTTGACCGGCACTCGCCGCCCTGTCCCACCATTCGCGATCTGGTACAGTAACGACAGTACGATGAGCAGTAATCGGTGGTCAAAAACAGCACCCGATCCGGATAGCGGTGCACCAATCCAGGCACCGGGCTGTCGTGATCTTCACCCAGGGGGTCTTCCATCTCGCCCGGGGAATGCAGCAACTCGGCAGTCACCGGCACAACCGTGCGGCGAATCGGCTGAAAGGATTTGTCCCGATCGATGAGGCTCGCATAGTAAGGGGTAATAGCAAGCGGCAGACTTGCTTTCTCGCCGTGGAGCGCCTTCAATTCCTCTTCCGAGAGTCGAACGATTCTGGCCAAAGCATCAATACCGCAGATCCGGTTGCGCAACTGCCAATGCCAATCGTTCCAGTCGGCAACTGACGTACCGGGGAAAAAGCGCCTGCGAAACGCATTTGCTGATGGATTAATAGGGAATTTCGCAGGGTATGGCTGGCCCGGTTTTGATTTCTGCCGGTTTGAGCCCCGGGGTTTGGGCATCGATAAGGGTGAGAGCCTTACGGATCGGTTTATGAGATCTGCCGGTAATACCTTTGCAGCACAACCCGGAGGCTCCGTTTCGTCACTCGACTGGTCTGATCCTTTATCCAAACAGAATCTCTGTTTCATGTCGCTACTCCTCAGCGAGTAAGTAATTGAGATTTTTTTGGGTATCTTCGATACTTGAAAACGCTTTGATCATTCTTGAAGCTCTTCTACTTTTTTGACTTCGATAACGTAGCCTTCCTCAGTCTCGGTAAAGATGCCGGTCACTTCGACGGCATAATCAATCATGTCTGACTGATCTTTGCCCTGTACGAGATAGTCACCATCTTCGGCCTCGATGATGATTCCCTCATC
>JAVEVM010000199.1:0-6301 GCA_034005055.1 Desulforhabdus sp.
GTGCTGAAATCATCGAAAGCGAGCTGTTCGGCTACGAAAAAGGGGCCTTCACTGGTGCCAGATCAGAAGGAAAGCAGGGTCTGCTGGAAGTGGCCGACGGCGGCACCTTGTTTTTGGATGAAGTGGTAGACCTCCACCCCGAGATTCAGGCAAAACTCTTGCGCGTATTGGAAGAAAAGGAATTCTTCCCGCTGGGAGGCACTCGCAAAAGGCATGTGGATATAAGGATTGTTTCTGCCAGCAATCAGGATCTTTGGAAATTGACCGAAGCTGGAAGATTCCGTAAAGACCTGTTCTTCCGTTTGGCCACCATTCGAATCGATCTTCCCTCATTGCGGCAAAGACCGGAGGACATTCTCCCGCTCGCCCAGTATTTTCTTGAAGAGTTCAACGACAAATACGGCAAGCGCTTCCGCAACTTGAGCTCTGAGGCTCAACAGCTGCTGCTGACCCACACATGGCCAGGCAACGTGCGGGAATTGCGAAACACTCTCGAGAGAGTCGTCCTGCTGGAAAACGATACCAATGTGTTGGGACGTCATCTGCGCTTTTTGCATGAGCAGGAGGAAAAAGAAGCTCAAAGCGCTGCAAGCACCTGGAGCTTGGATCTCCCCGAAGAGGGAATGTCGCTTGAGGAGATAGAAAAGAAGATCATCCTGCAGGCCTATGAAAAGTGCGACCGAAACAAATCGAAAACCGCCCGGTTCCTAAAAATGCCGAGACATATCCTCATATACCGTTTAAAGAAGCATGACATTGATGGTTGAAGAATATCCTTCGAATAGGAGAGGAGTGAAGAATATACTCCATTGCAATCATAACTATTTGTAAATAAATCGATTTATATAACTAGTAGAGCCCTGGTGGCTCTTTCAAACGAAAAAGTAGAGAATATTCCCCATTGTGTCCTCCGCGCGCATGCCTCTCTCTGGATCCGATTTTTCCCGTAATTCCAATAAAGAAGCCATAAAATATTGCTTAATCACCTATTGGCACGACCTTTGCTCCAATTCCCGTGCGGAGGCGGAACGTGGAAGTTCAAATTCGAGTGCTGCTAATTGAAGACGATGCGCCGTTGAGACGCTCCTTGGAAAAGTTTCTAACTCAAGCCGGGTATTCTCTCTGTAGCTGTTGTAATGCTCGCGAAGCTCTTGCTGAAGTTGAAAAATCTCATCCTCATATTCTGATAGCGGAATATCATCTACCTGATGCTAATGGTGCCATGCTGCTGGAACAGTTGACGCGATATGTACCTCATGCTGCTACGGTGTTGATTTCGGAATTCGATTACGAGTTGGTTGCTGATGACATAGCTCAAGTTGATGTTCATGCTTTTTTGAAGAAGCCCTTCGATTTGGCTGAGTTGGAAACCGTCCTGTCGTCTGCTTGTTGTCAAATGCGGATTCTCATGCGGAACCTCAAATGGAATGCTGATCCTGTTCTTAGAGCATACCTGCCTCCCCTAACAAGAGGGAAACTCTCAGAAATCTCAGGCTCAAGCGGAGCTCATATGAAAGACTAGTGATTGTTGAATCTAACTACTCATGCTCGATCTCTTTTCTCAATCTCCTGTGACTGTTGATGATGACGCGAACTGTCCTGTTGTATGATGCGAGTGCTGAATTCTTATCTGATTCGATGAACTGTGATGAACGCTTAACGTTGAACATTGGATTTCCGATTCTTAGGTTTCGTTGCTGTTAGCTCCTTACTCCTTTCCCCGCTGTTAAATTCTGAGAGTACCTATTAAATCAAAGGCCACGGTCAGCACCCCGTGGCCTTTGCTTTTTTGCTGCAGTCGCTCAAACCTCTTTTTCGATGGAAAAACGCTTGCACAAAACAGCAAGTTGGATAAATATGCTGGCGAATCTAGCGACTTTCAGATAGGAGAATACGAATGGAGACACAAAAGCTTGAACTGATTCAAAAGATGGAAGCGAAAGGAATGAGCCCCACCCAGGCTGCGGAAGCGATGAACTTCGATCCTGAGCTGCTGAACCTCTATCTCATAAAGGACGCTTATCCTGTTCCAAAAAGGATTTTGGACAAGCTCGCCGAAGTAGTGGCCAACTGATTTAGAGGGGATCCATGCCCTTGCGCCTCTCGAGCCGATAGCGGTGATCTTGTCGCGCCGCATCGGCTTTTCCTTTTTTTGCATTACCGCTGCACTTCAATTCAGTTTTTCTGCAAGCCGTTCGCTAAGAAGAGTGAATCTGTGCTGCATCCGGTTATTCCGCACGGCCATGGCCAGGGCTTTTTTGCTGCCCACGATCACGACCAGCTTTCTCGCTCTGGTTATGGCCGTATACAGCAGGTTACGCTGCAACATGACATAATGGTGGGTTAAAAGCGGGAGCACAACCGCCTGATACTCACTTCCCTGTGCTTTATGGACACTGATTGCATAGGCCAAAATCAGTTCGTCCAGCTCGGAGAAGTCGTATGGCACCAGTCTTCCGTCCATTTCAACTTTCATTACCTGTGCTTCCATATCCAGTTCGACGATGCGCCCCAAATCGCCGTTAAAAACGTCCTTGTCATAGTTGTTGCGAATTTGCATCACCCTATCGGACAGCCGAAAAACTTGACCACTTCGCTCAACGCTTTGTCCCTGCGGATTCAAAACATCCTGAAGTGCCCGGTTCAACTGCTGAGTACCCACTGCTCCGCGATGCATGGGACTCAAGATCTGAATGTCTTCCATCGGATCGAATCCAAACCGGGTCGGGATCCGATCGGCGCAAAGCCTTAATAAGATCGGTAAGGCCTCCTCCGGAGTCTCCTTTTCGATAAAATAAAAATCTTGCAGCCGATCCGGCTCCTGCCTGATAAGAGGAAATCGGCCTTGCCGCACTAGATGGGCGTTAACGATTATACGGCTCTGTTGAGCCTGACGAAATATTTCGGTCAGTCTAACGACGGGAACAATTCCCGATTCGATAATGTCGTGCAAGACATTGCCCGGACCCACCGACGGCAGTTGATCGGCATCTCCCACCAGCACAAGAGTTGCGTGGTCTGCAATGGCCTTGAGCAGATAGTGCATCAACAGAATATCCAACATGGAGGTCTCATCAATGACGATCAGGTCGGCGGTGAGAGGGCGACTTTCGTTGCGCTGGAAGCCTCCAAACTGGGGACTGAATTCGAGCAGCCGGTGAATGGTGCTGGCAGGATGACGGGTTGCTTCACTCAGTCGCTTGGCTGCGCGTCCGGTAGGGGCCGCCAGGCAAGCTCGGGCGGAAAGCTGCCTGTAGACCGTCAATATGGCACGGATGAGGGTAGTTTTGCCGGTACCCGGCCCACCGGTGATCACGATCACCTTATCGCTCAACGCTTGTTTTACCGCCTGCTCCTGGAGTGGAGCCAGTCTGAAAGGCAGTCTTTCTTGCAGCCAGGCCATCGCTTTTTCCGGATCGAGCCTTTTGGGCGCCTGTTGAAACGCTTTGAGACGCAACAGTCGCTGCGCCACCTGTTTTTCGGCGAGATAATAGCCCCGTAGATAAACGGCGTCGTCATAGCCCAAGGTGGCGGAAAGCTCTTTTGGCAACCGCTCCGTTACCAGTCGATCACTCTGCACCATTGTCGTCAAAGCTTCTTCCGCTTTTGCCAAAGGAATCTCGAGGAGGTTCCCTGCTCTCTCCAACAGCAAGTTATGGGGTATACAGACGTGGCCTTCTTCAGCAGCCTGGTGAAGCACGTATAAAATTCCGGCTTCTGCACGGAACAAGGAATCAGCAGGAAACCCAAGATTTCGCGCTATCTTATCAGCCGAAAGAAATCCAATTCCTGATACATCCATCGCCAGCCGGTAAGGATTCTCCTGCAGAACAGTCAAGGAGCTCTTGCCGTAGTGCTTGAAGATCCGGGTGGCATATGCAGTACTGACGCCCTGAGCTCGCAGGAAGACCATAAGCTCACGGATATCTTTTTGTTCTTCCCATGCCTTCTTTATCTGCTCGATGCGATACTGGCCAATCCCGCCGACTTCTCTCAAGCGTTCCACGGCATTATCAATTATTTCAAAGGTCTGCTCCCCAAATCGACCTACAATGCGGCCGGCCATTACAGGACCAATCCCTTTGATCAGTCCCGAGCCCAGGTACTTTTGGATTCCTTCAGCGGTCGCCGGCTTTACCGTCTCGTAGTGATCGACCTTGAACTGTTCGCCAAACCGGGTATGCACCGACCAAGTCCCTTGCATGGAAAGAACTTCTCCCGGAGTGACGGCTAAAAAATTACCCACAGCCGTAATCAGATCTTTACGACCGGCTATTCTGATTTTGAGCACACCATAGCCGTTTTCTTCATTGCTGTATGTGATACGCTCTATCTGCCCTTTGATTGCCGTCACCATGCTTACTCGAGAAAACTCTCCCTCTCGCCTTCCGGTGTGATATTCACTAGTCCGTCTGCAATTGCGAATTGCACACTTTATCGTTTGGAAAACTTAATCGCCAATGTTAATATATTTTGGAAATCGCGAAGCATAACAAAGCTTGAATAACAAAAATAAGATGCCACGGTTTTTTGATTTTGGTGTGGCCGGTTTTTGTGATAGGAACGAATCATTTCGGCGATGGAGCTTTGCATAAGAAATCTACTCTAACCAGAGTTATTTAACATTTTTGAGCGGAGAGATTCTCGATGTCCCTTTACATCAAAACTGAAGATTTTCGAAAGCATGGCATCAGCAAGTATTCGGATCTGGTACTTGTGCGAGCAGCAGTCCAAAAGGAGTTAAATATCGACCAACTCTTCGTTTCTTTTGTAAATAGACGTGAATACATACGCGTGGATTTCTTGCGCCCCCGTCCGCCTCGCCGCTCCAAGGGACGATCATATCATAAGAAAGCATCGGAGAGCTCAAGGCAGGCATAAAAGCTCGGGCTTTTACTGAGGCGCCCAGCGTTTTCCGAGGCAACACTTTTTGTTCTCTGCCAAACATATCCCTTGAATTTAGTAACAGCCAAGACTCGATACCCCTTACGCTCAAACGAGCGTGCGGGGAGGGGGACTCATGTTCGTCGGGATCGGCACGCCAAGCACAAGCGGATCGATAAAAAAACCCGGGGCATATTGGTGCCGACTCTCGCGAGACTTTCTCTCAAGCACCTTTGGCGCGAGCCAAGTCTTGGATTGCGCCGGCAATTTTACTCGGTTCCCCAAGCCGTTCCTTAGCTCTTTCAATATACGGCAGAGCTTCAGGATTCTGATGGCGGCCGAGCGCGTCCGACGCCCACTTAACCACGTACGGATTGTGATGTTCAGTCATCCTGGCAAGTATGCCGAAGCTTTCGCTGGTCCTAATATTTCCCAACACCTCCAGCAAGCCGACTTTGAGCTCGTCAAATGCTGGATTCTCTTCCATAACTTTTTCAATCTGGGCAACGGCCATCCCTTCGAAATTCTCCAAATTGACCAGACACTTCTGAGCAAAAAAAGGAAACCTGAACATGGATAGTTCTGCAAGCAGACGGGCACTTTCCCGATTCCGGTAGGCTGAAAGAAGATCCGGCACAAAAAGGCTTGCCCAGGAATAGCTATAAGCCAGCGGTAGTAGATAAGGAACTGCAGCGGGGCCGGCTTCTTCAAGCTGGGCCAATACCGGAGCCAGAGCCTGCCTTCGGACTTCATAGCCTTCTTCCTGCCGAGCCGGAAATCTCTTCACGTCATTGACAATCTTTAAGTTTTCTACAAGGCCAATCAGGCGTTCATCGTCTCCTACCGGATACTTCTCGCGATAAGCGCGAGCTCGTTGAGCCATCCAGAGTTTTTCTAGCCAGGTAGAAGGTGAATAGAAAAAAACGAGCTCTTTTTTCTCCGCCCCTTCTCGTTTGTGGTAGCCGTTTTCCTGGAAGAACTCTTTTTCTTCCTGCGCCACTTGCCAGCGACGACGACAAACTTGAACGGCGCCATCATAATCTCCGGTCACCATCGAGGCCATGACCACGATGTCGTGCAGACGATCATCTTCGGGATAGCTCTGCAGCAAACGCGCAGCAAATTGTTGAGCTTTGGAAAAATCTTTCGAAAACAACAGATCAAAGCCCTTTTCCACATCCTTTTCCAGGCGCTCTCGGAGTTTCTGTTGTTTCTCCATTTCTCTCAATTGATCGGCGGGAATGCTCTTGCGAGCTTCTTCATGACTTGCAAGACAACATTTTTTGTATTTTTTCCCGGACCCGCACGGGCAAGGCTCGTTGCGGCCGACTTTTTCTGTCGTGAGCTGATCTGGCAGGGATGTTTGACGCCTCGACTGCTGGTAGGATTGCACCAGCGTATCAAGCTCTGTACGGCT
>JAVEVM010000200.1:0-6299 GCA_034005055.1 Desulforhabdus sp.
TCTATATCCTCAACAAAAGTCGCCTTTCCGTGCCCGATGACACTGCGGTATTTGGTACTCCAGTTGCACGGCGAATCCGCTCGAACCACTTCCACATCGGTTTCCATTTCAAAGCAAACCTGGTTGTTCTGTCTCAGAATGTCAATCTTACGTCCCTCGGGTGCTGAATGAAAATACAGACGGTTTTCCCGATAGCCAAAATTGACGGGGACGATGTAGGGGACATCGTTTCCACTGAAGCCGATTCGGCAAACAATCGCATTCCTGATTACGGCTTCGAGCTCGGTTGGATCATCTATCTGTTTATCTTTTCTCCTCATACCGCCTCTCTTTTGCGGTTACCCATTTGCGCAGCTCTTGTTCCATCACCCAACCGGCAAACAGTTCCGTTCCGCTGACTATGAGCAGCTTTTCGGTAGTTTTACTGCCGACGGATCGTTCGATTGTCGGACAAAGGAAATTGACGCAAAAAGAGTACCTTGCAATCAGCCTGCAGCCGTTCGGTCCGGCGAAAGAACAGGATTTTGCATCGTCTGAGTCGAATTCGATTTCCACACCCATGAGCAAGTTGATGAAAAGCAGCCATTCATCGTACCAATCTTCGACCCATTTGGCGCAGCAACTGCCGTGTTCTTCGGAAGCGCAGCTACCGCACAACTCGACCACACCGCTCTCAATCATCAGCAACCGGGTATCGCCAACGGCTTCTCGGTAGTCTGACAGAAGGCCCGGCAAGCGACTGTCAGCCAATATTTCACTGCCATAAGCCGCAAAGCGCGTTTTTGCCCAACGTATTTTGTTTTCAATACTTGATTCCGGCATACTAATCCTTTTGAGCTTCAGGGATTCACCTGGCGCAATAGAAGAGCAAAGCTTCAGCCTTGACGTTCAGCTATTTTACTCATTATATAAACGAGATATCAGGTAAGCATATCGCTCATTTTGCTCCATACCTCAAGAAGAAACAAGAGGTTTGCTGCATGCCGTTTGCTTGGCAACACTTCGCAGGCCTACGACTCACAGGAGGATCAGGATGAAAAGATCGATCAAGAATCTTACCGAGATGATCCGTCAGGCCGATCCCAATGCCAGTATCGCTTTTGAGTTTTGGGATGGCGAAACCTTGAGCACGGACGAAGCACCAAAGGTCACACTGCGCTTTGATTCCGAAGAAATCGCCAGAGATTTTCTAGCAAGAAAATGGCTGGCCTTTGCAGAGGCTTACACATCTGGCCAGATAGAGATTTCCGGCGATTTATGCGAAGCATTGCGATTGGGACTCGCGGTTGACTTCGATGATGCAAGGCCTAACCTGCGCCAGAAGCTGGAGTTTTTGCATACCTACCTCAAGACCAGGAATACCCGCAGTAATGCAGTGAAAAACGTATCATACCACTATGACCATAGCGATGATTTCTACGCACTCTATCTTGATAAAACCATGGCCTATTCGTGCGCCTATTTTAGGAATGGCCGTGATTCCCTCGATCGCGCGCAGCTGAACAAGTACGAGCATATTTGCCGAAAGCTGCTGCTCCAATCCGGAGAAAAACTGGTAGACATCGGCTGCGGCTGGGGAGGCATGCTCATCTATGCCGCGCAAACCTATGGAGTAAAGGGAACGGGCTGCACGATCTCGCGCAATCAATATGAGCATGCGAACAACAGGATAAGACA
This sequence comes from Desulforhabdus sp., assembly GCA_034005055.1. Lineage (GTDB taxonomy): Bacteria > Desulfobacterota > Syntrophobacteria > Syntrophobacterales > Syntrophobacteraceae > Desulfoferrobacter. The sequence goes on from JAVEVM010000200.1 coordinate 1,678, forward strand.
ATTAGGGCTCCAGAAGCAGATTGAAGTCGTTTTTGAAGATTACCGAAACCTCAAGGGCAAGTTCGATAAATTTGTGTCGATCGGCATGTTTGAGCATGTTGGTAGAGAATTCATTCCTCAGTTCATGGAAAAATCCAGGAGCCTACTCCACCACGGCGGACTGGGGCTGCTCCATACGATAGGGAAAGATGCCGAGTCGCCGGGAGATCCCTGGATTAAAACCTATATTTTCCCCGGGAGTTATATTCCCAATTTGGGAGAAATTGTTGCATGCATGGGCAGAATGGGTTTTTCGATCCTGGACATAGAAAATCTGCGCATACACTATGCCCGAACACTGGAAATATGGGCGGAGAATTACGAGCAAAACGTCGAGAAGGTTCGGCAGATGTATGACGAACCATTTGTCCGTATGTGGAGGCTTTATTTGAATGCCTGTTCTGTGGGGTTTAAGTACGGAGAATCCCGTATTTACCAGATTCTCTTTTCCAATGGCCTAAACAATTATCTGCCTGCAACCCGGGAGCATTGCTATAAGACGACCTGTAATTGAGCGGCTCGACAAGGAGATTATTTGCATAGAAATCCTGCTGCTGCCTGATATGTATGTAAATCCGAATATAGATATATCTTGTGCTTTGCCGAATTGTGGTTATACCTGTAAGGGTTGAAAGCTCAGTTTCGGCACGGGCGTCATCGTGAGCCCACCATCACGACAGAGCGCAGTTCAAATGAAGAGAGTAGTGTGAAATTGGAAGTTCTCGAACTTAATCGGTACAATTTGAAGCTGGCTGGAACGAATGTGAAGAAAACACCTGCAAATCAGAGATAGGGTTATGACAAATCAGTACAATACGAACGATCAGCAAGAGCCTCGGTTGGGCCGGGAAGTGGAAAACCAGTTGAAGGATGTTTTTGATCGGCTCCCTCACGTAGTGCCCATCTACCTATTTGTGGAGACGGGAAAAAACGACTATCTCATCAGGGCCGCCAGGGATTTGATCAAAGCCTTCCGAAAGTTGTCAAAGAATATAGAGTTTAAAGAATATGAGCTGAGCCACGAATTGGCTCGCAAATGGGGTGTCACCAGTTCGCCCGCCATTTTGTTGGACCCCGAGCGTTATTCGATACGCTACCTCGGTGTTCCGTATGGCGAGGAGGGGAGGACCTTTCTTGCGGCTATTCTGCTGGCTGGCACCCGCAACAGCAATCTCAGCCAAGAGTCGCTCAAGGTGTTGGGGCGAATCGATTCTCCTCGTGAGATCAAGGTATTTGTCAGCCCGACCTGTCCTTATTGCCCGGATCAGGCGATCAACGCAATGAAAGTCGCCATCGAGAATCCGACTATGTTCACTGTGGAAATGATTGATATCCAATCGAATGCGGAATTGGCAGACCGTTACTCAGCCTACAGCGTTCCACAGACTTTTGCCAATGATATTCTTATCGCCCAGGGGGCTCAGCCGGAAGAGTTGTTTGCTTTGTCTCTGGAGAAACTGGAACAGCAGACCGTCTTTATACCCGAAAGTGATGCACGGCAGGTAGAAACCGATGTAGTGATTGTGGGCGGCGGACCGGCCGGACTCACTGCCGGAATCTACACCGTGCGAAGCGGGCTGAGGACAGCCGTGGTCGAGCGTGGAGCCCTTGGCGGCCAGGTTGCCACAACCCCTATTGTGGAGAATTATCCCGGTTTTACCCGCGTGCCCGGTAAAGCATTGGTCGATATACTGGTAAGTCATGCTTTGGAATACGTCCAGATCTTTCAGGGAGAAGAGGTGATTGAGATTCACCCGAACGATATCATTGAGGTGATCACCAGTCGCCGGAAATTCCTGACCAGAGCGGTTATTCTTGCCACGGGAGCGACTTACAAGCAGCTGGGAGCTCCGGGAGAGTCACGTCTCGCCGGCAGGGGAGTCAGCTATTGCGCCACCTGCGATGGCCCTCTGTTTAAAGGCAAGAAAGTGGTCGTGATCGGCGGGGGCAACAGCGCTGCCACCGAGGCCTTGCATCTCTACAATGTTGGAGTTGGTGTCACGATGATTCACAGAAGGGATACGTTTCGAGCCCAGGAGCACCTGGTAAAGAGTATCCGCGATAACAACATTCCCGTGCTCTGGAATACCGAAGTGCAGGAAATTACCGGTAAGGAAAGGGTAACCGAGGTTGTCCTCCAAAATAACAAGACGGGGCAAATCAGTAGCCTCCAAACAGAGGGGGTGTTCATTGCCATCGGCTATACTCCGACCGTGGATCTCGCCGCTAAACTGGGGCTGGAGCTTACTCCGGAAGGTTTCATCAAGCATGACACCCATCACAGAACCAATATTCCCGGTATTTATTCGGCAGGTGATGTGGAGGGTGGATTCAAGCAGATCGTGACCGCGATGGGCCAAGGCACCGAAGCGGCCCTGTCCGTCATTGAAGACCTTACACACCCTTACTGGCAGGCGGAACAAGCTGCCAAAAGAGCGATCAATGCTTGCTAAGGGTCGAGGTGTCTGCTGTCAGAGAGCCTAATCCTGCCTTATGAGCCCATCGCGGCAGGGTGCCGCGCCTGCGGGAAGACTGATGGACCGAGATTGAAAGTCTTCAAAGCTGATTCGGCATAAATCGGCGGATATTTCATCGTGCTAAAACCGAAAAGCCTTCAACAGCGCTTTGCGCTGATTTTGCTTCTTCCCGTCGCTTTAATCCTCCTGGGTGTAAGCATTCTGGGGTTTGGCTATGCTTCCAAGAACCTGTTTGCCCTGTGGAGAGAAGTCACCATTTTGAAGCTGCAGCGGGGCGCTCATCAGGTGGATATGCGGTTGGCGCGGATAAAGGAATGGCTGCAGATTTTCCATAATACTGCAGGCGAAGAGGCCTCTGCAGCCGTTCAAGATTGGATTGTCGATCAATTGAGGAGCCAGGAAGGGGTAGCCCGGGTCAGCCTAGACCTGGGCGACGTTGAGCTTAATCAGGAAGGGGGACCTCGGCAAGGCCAAGAAGAACGACCGCTGGGGCCGGCGAGAGGTGTGAAGCATGGTGGCCGGCGCAGGATGCAATTCAAAAGGGCCAGAATCTCGGAGATAACCTCTCCGCACTACGATTCCATAAAAGAACATCATACGGTTTCGCTCATTTCCGATTTAATAGATGAAAACGGCCACACGGTCGGCAGGCTTGAAGTTGCCGTTCGTTTCGACTACCTCGTGCAAGATATCATGGGCGCCAATACTTTTAAGGATCGCACTGGCTATCTAGTAGACCGGAATGGCAATGTGCTCATCTGCAATGATCCAAAAAATCCGCAGCATCTGGGAGACGATGGCAATCCTCTTGCCAAGGAGACCCTTGCGGCCATGGCAACAAAGCCGTTTGGGACTCTGTTCGGGAAGGGTCATCCGCCAGACCAGGTCAGCAGCTTCTACAGGTTAAGGGAGGCGCCCTGGACCCTGGTTGTTTTTGCTCCTGGCAAGGAAATCCTGGCACCCATTATCCGCTTTCGCATTCATTACGTCGTGACAGGTTTTTGCATCCTACTTTTGATTTTGCTACTCATCAGGCTGGTGATAGGACGCACCGTCTCTTCCATCAAGCAGGTTTCGAGCGCTGCTGGAAAAATAGCTCAGGGCCGATACGGACCTCCGCTGCCCGTTAAAACGGAGGATGAGGTGGGACAGCTGATCCGCAGCTTCAACAGCATGGTGCTTCAGCTCGAGGAGGGAGTGAAGCTCAAAGAGGCGCTCGATTTGGCCATGGAAATACAACAAAGCTTTCTTCCGCAAAGATCCCCTGACGTGAGAGGCCTGGACATCGCCGGTAAAGCGATTTACTGCGATGAGACGGGTGGAGACTACTACGATTTCCTGCACCTCTTTGAATTGGGTGATGGGCGGATCGCTGTTGCCGTGGGAGATGTCGTCGGACATGGAATCGGAGCCGCCTTGCTGATGACGACGGTGCGGGCGTTTTTGCGCGGCAGGGTGGCCCATGCCGGCAGTGCGGCGGAGATGATAACCGATGTCAACCGGCTCATGTGCATCGACACCCAGCACACGGGTGATTTTATGACGCTTTTTTTTCTGCTTCTGGATGCGGATAAGCGCGAAATGCACTGGGTGCGAGCGGGGCATGATCCGGCCATAGTATACGATCCGGTCAACGGTTCGTTTGAGGAATTGAAGGGGAGCGGTATGGCCCTCGGGGTGGATGATGCCGCCAAGTACCAGGATTACTCATCGACAAAATGGAATGACGGCCAGATAGTTGTCATCGGCACCGATGGAATCTGGGAGTGCGTAAATCTGCAGGGAGAAATGTACGGTAAGGATCGCCTGCGGGAGATTGTTAGAAGCAACAAAGAGCTGTCCGCAGAGCAGATAATGCAAGCGATAATTGCCGATTTGGCCGATTTCCGTCAGATGGCTCCGCAAAACGACGACATAACACTGGTCGTTGTGAAGACAAAGACCAGCTGATCGTCTATTTTCGGGTGCGGACCAGTCGCTTCTAAAACGCCTCATCGACCGCCGCCAAACAGAACCTCTTTGAAGGTCATGAAAATAATCAGTAAATCGAGGTACCAGGAAGAATTCTTGACATAATAGAGATCGTAGTGGAGTTTTTCTTTGCCA
>JAVEVM010000201.1:0-6290 GCA_034005055.1 Desulforhabdus sp.
TGATTCCTAACATCCGTCTGGAAGAGATGCCGCGCAATCGCGAAAGCGCTCTATGCTGCGGCACCAGTGCCTGGATGGAATGCTCCAATTGGTCCAAGAGCATGCAGATAGAGAGGCTGGAGGAGGCAATCTCGACCGGGGCAAAGACTCTGCTCACCGCATGTCCCAAATGCCGGATTCACCTGGTCTGCGCGCAAAGCAACACGGATATCCGTATGAGCGTAGTCGATTTGTACAGTTTTTTGCTGCATCACTTGCAGGCAGCCGTGCCCGGGAAATGAGCCTATCGGGCACAGGAGAATGACAAAGTGAAGAGTCAGGATGTACTTGTTATCGGCGGCGGCATCGCCGGCATACAAGCCTCTTTGGATCTCGCCGAAATGGGCTTTAAAGTTCATCTGGTGGAGAGACTGCCCAGTATCGGCGGCAAGATGGCGCAGCTCGACAAGACTTTCCCCACCAATGATTGCGCGCTCTGAATTCTGGCGCCGAAGCTGATGGATGTCGGTCGACATCCCAATATCCGGCTGCTCGCGTATTCAGAAGTCGAAAAGGTGGAAGGGGAGCTGGGAAGTTTTCAGGTAACGGTCAGGAAAAAAGCGCGCTACGTAGACGAAGCCAAGTGCACGGGGTGCGGCGCCTGTGCCGAGAAGTGCCCGACCGCCACCGTCGATTCCTACAACCTGGGGCTTGCCAAGGCCAAAGCGATCTATCGCTATTTTGCCCAGGGGATTCCATCGACCTATACTATCGATTCCCGCTACTGCCGCAATTTCCAGGAAGGCAAAAAGTGCGGCGTGTGCGCCAAGGTCTGCCAGGCCGGGGCAATCGACTACAAGCAGCAAGATCAACTGGTTCAGCTGGAGATTGGGGCGATCATTCTGGCGACGGGCTACGATGTTTTCGATGCGCGGCGCATAGAAGAGTATGGCTACGGACGACTTCCCAATGTGGTCACTTCGCTTGAGCTCGAGCGGTTTCTCTCCGCCAGCGGTCCGACTCACGGTCACCTCTATCGCCCTTCCGATCTGGCGCTGCAGGCGAGCCTGCCGGAATTGGAGAAGTCCTGTAAAAAATCGGCCAAGGGCTTTGAGAAATACGAGAAAGAGCTCGGGCAAACATGGCAGGATTTTTATGCGGCCTATCAGAAGGGCGAGCTGAAGGGTGCCGAATACGATGAGTGGGCCGAGCAGGTGAGGCTGTGGCAGCGTCTGAGCGATGAATTGGAGAAGAAAAAAGAGCAGGCGGCAAGCAGGCAAACGGCGCACCGCATCGCTTTCATTCAGTGTGTGGGCTCCCGGGACATCCGGTTCAATCGCTATTGCTCGGGGTTTTGCTGCATGCACTCCATCAAGGAAGCCATCATCGCCCGCGAGCACGATCCCGAAGCGGAGGTGTTCGTGTTCGGGATGGACATTCGAGCGGTGGGGAAAGGGTTTGAGGAGTATCGCAATCGAGGGGCCAGAGAGGCAAAAGTGAATTACATCCGAAGCCGGGTTGCTGAGATAACCGAAGAGCGGGATCACACGCCGGTTGTCTGGTATGAAGACACGAAAGAGCGCCAGGTGTGTACGATGGCGGTGGATATGGTGGTTTTGGCGGTGGCCTGCGAAGCCCCGGCCGGCCTGAAGCGTCTGGCGGAGATTGTAGGGATTGAGTTGAGCGATTTCGGGTTCGTCAAGACCCGCTTTTCGGAGCCATTGGATACCACCCGCTCCGGCGTTTTTGTCTGCGGCTGTGCGCAATCTCCCATGGACATTCCGGAGTCTGTCGCTCAAGCAAGCAGTGCGGCTGCGAGAGCCGCCCAGATTTTGAGAGGAGCCGAAACGTTGCGTCTCGCGTCGTGAAGGAGAAAAAGCAAGTGAGCAGCGCTCAGTGCCTGGAAATAGATCACCCGGCTCCGGAAGATATTCGCGTCGGGGTATTCATCTGCCATTGCGGCTCCAACATTGCCGGCTACCTGGACTGCGAAGCGGTGACCCGAAATGCTGCCGCGCTTCCCCGGGTGGTCTATGCAAAAAACAATCTCTATACGTGCTCGGAGGCCGGCCTTGCCGAAATACGCAATGCTATTGCCGAGCACAAGTTGAACCGGGTAGTGGTGGCCTCGTGCTCTCCCCGCACTCATCAGCCGTTGTTTTGCAGCACCTGTGCTCAGGCCGGATTGAACCCTTACCTTTTTGAAATGGTCAACATTCGCGACCAGTGCTCCTGGGTGCACATGCAGGACCGGGAAAGGGCCACTTCGAAGGCCATGGACCTGGTGCGCATGGGAGTCGCCAAGGCGATTTTTCTCGAAGCTCAAAGGGATATCGAGTCGTCTCTGGTACGCAAAGCACTGGTCATTGGCGGCGGCATAGCCGGGCTGTCTGCTGCTGAGGCCTTTGCCGACATGGGAATCGAAGTGCTGCTGATTGAAAAGGAAGCGCAGTATGGCGGACTTTTACAGCACCTCTACCGGCTGGCGCCCGAAGGCGTTCATGCCAAAGAGCTCATTGAAGGCATCGTGCAGCGGGTTACGGCAAAGCCGCAAGTCCGGGGCTTTCTGTCGGCGCAAGTCGTTGCGGTGGATGGTGTCATCGGCAGCTACCGGGTTTCCATACAGCAGGCGGATCGGGATGTGCTGCAGGAGACGGTCGGCTGTATCGTCGTTGCCACGGGAGCTGTTCCTTTCCAACCGGACAGTCGGTACGGCTACAATGGCAGAAGCGTCATTACTCAGGCCGAATTGGAGGAAAAGCTGGCCGCAGGTCCCCTGGATGCAAAACGGGTGGTAATGATCCAGTGTGTCGGCGCACGAGTCCCGGAGCGCGAGTATTGCGCGAGAATCTGCTGCCTTACTGCGGTCAAGAATGCTCTTTATCTGAAGGAAGCCAACCCGGTTGTGCAGGTGCATATCCTGTATCGGGACATCCAGATGTATGGGGCCGAAAATGAGCGGATGTTATGGCAATCCCGCGGTCGTGGGGTGCGCTTTGACGTCTACGACGAGCAGCGCCCGCCGCAAGTGGGAGAGAGCGCCGTTGAATTCTACCAGCCGCTGACCGGTGAGATGCAGATGCTGCCCTACGATCTTGTGGTTCTTTCCACGCCTCTGGTGGCAAGCAGCGATGCGCGCTCACTCGCTCGGCTCATGCGCATTCCCATGGATCAGAATGATTTTTTTATGGAAGCGCATGCCAAATTGAGACCGCTCGATTTTGCCACTGACGGGATATTCTTGAGCGGTTCGGCGCGCTACCCCGCCACAGTCGCAGAAGCGCGGGCGCAAGGCTTGGGAGCGGCAGCCAGAGCCGCCACCGTTCTTTTCAAAGAGAAACTGGTCACCAGCGCACTGGTGGCAGAGATCAATCCAGAAACCTGCGTCGGCTGCCAGGGATGTTTAGCTGTTTGCCCTTATGGTGCGATCGGCTATATCGCTGAGCGTGGCATTTGTGAGGTCAACACGATTCTCTGCAAGGGCTGCGGCAATTGTGCCTCCACTTGCCCGTCGCAGAGTGCAGTCTTGAAAGGGTTTACTCCCAAACAACTGCTTCGTCAGATCAGAGCAGTAGTGAATGCATGAAGGAGAGTTGGAGACAAGAATGAGCCAAATTGGATTCGAGCCGAAAATTCTGTGCTTTCTCTGCACCTGGTGAGCGTATGCCGCTGCTGACCTGGCTGGGGTTAGTCGTTTGCAGTATCCTTCCAATGTGCGGATTGTCAGGGTGATGTGCTCTGCGAGTGTATCGCCTCATCACATTTTACGCGCGTTTCAGGAAGGAGTCGATGGGGTGTTTGTTGGAGGCTGAAGACTGGGGGACTGTCATTACCTGTATGGTAATCTATCAGCTGAAAAGCGAGTCCGGTTCCTGCAACAGCTTTTGGAGTTTAGCGGTATAGAAGGGGAGAGACTGCGGTCGAGGTGGGTCTCTTCGGCCGAGGCCAATGAATTTGCTGCCGAGATGAAAGACTTCGTAGAGGATCTGCGCACGGTTGGACCTTCACCGCTTCGAAAACCGGTTATGGGAGGTCGGGCCGCCTAGCAGGCCGTACGACCACCTGGAGACCGCACTTATGGGCCGTTTCCGCCCTCGTGCAGCGGAATTCCCCATACGTGTTAAGGAAAATGATGAAAGACCAAGTCATTAAATATGTAACCAAGCTCTTGGACGAGGGCCATGTGCAGGGCTTCCTGGCGCTTCGCGAACAAAACGGCCATGTCTTCCCGTATCTTTTCACCAAAGCCGAAGAGCTTGTCGATCTAAATCTGGGCGAATGCCAAAAGGCGGGAGACGGCCGCTATCCGCTGAATAAGGTTTTGATTTGGCTGACGCAGTCCGACCCGAATGCCACATTTGCCCTGCTGACTCGTGGTTGTGACGAGCGGGGGCTTGTCGAGCTGTACAAGTGGCAGCAATTGCAGAAAGATAAAGTGATTCCGGTCGGCATCGCCTGTCCGCAGGATCTAGCGGAAATGTGCGCGTGCGGGAAGCCTTATCCCGAAAGCTGCGTGGCGGGTGAAAAGGTAGAGGGAGTTGCCGGTGCGGCGGCGGTTGAAGCAATAGAAAAGCTTTCCACTGCGGAGCGCTTTCGATTCTGGATGAAACAATTCGACCGCTGCATCAAATGCTACGGCTGCAGAAACATATGTCCCATGTGCTTCTGTAAGGAATGCAGCCTGGAAGAGAAGGAGCTCATCCAGACAGGGGAGCTGCCCACCGAGAATCCAATTTTCCATTTGACGAGAGCGGTCCATATGATCGGCCGCTGCATCGATTGCGGCCTTTGCGAAGAGGTTTGTCCGGCAGACATCCCGCTACGATCTCTTTACAAAAAAGTTGCGAAAATTGTGACAGCGGAAACCGGTTTTCGTCCAGGCTTGAATGCTGATGAAAAATGTCCTTTCAATGTGGTTGGGTTGTAGCGTTCGTGCTCGCTTGACGAGCTCGTTTTCAAAACCACAAAAAAAAGTTGAAGGGCCGTTTGCCCAGATCCTCTTTTCAGAAGCAGCTCCAGGACTCTCTTCTATCCTCCGGCATGAATAAGCTTGCCTTCTTTCCCCGATCCTCTGCCTCACTTGATCTCGATAATAATCCTCATCGTTATTATAGTTGATAACGCTCAAGAGAGTTTCAATCAGAGTCGGACATGTTATCCTTTGATATCTGACAGCAATTTGTAAATCGAGCAAAAACCCCCGAATATGCTATTTCGGCGGCAAAAGGAGACCTCGCCAATGAAGGAGCGTGAGAAGGTAGTGCTGAGCTCCATCTGCATCATCTTCGTGACTGCGGCGCTCGTTGCTGCGGCCAGCATTGCGTTTTTATACCGGGCCTCAGTCGATCGAGAACGAGACAGGCTTGTCGACGCCTTGAATGTTCAGAAAAGAATCATCGAAACGGTGGCGCAGTTTGACTCAGAGCTCCTGCCAGGCGATCCGGGAAGCCCGGGCGCAGCCGCGTTCCGGCTGATAAAAGGTGTTTATGGGGGGCGGCAGGAGCTCGCAAAGATCGAACAATTCTTGGTCGGGCGTCAGGGAGACAATGACCCAGCCCCGGTGCAGGACTCGCACAGCTCCGGCAGTGCCGGTGAGCCGCAATCGATGCCCATCGACTCTGATTTTCCCCCGATGCGGCGGGCGCTTTCGGGCCAGTCGGGGTGGTGGGTCGGCCCCGACGACCGGGGAGAAACGGTTCTTGCAGCCCATGAGCCGCTGACCAGACTGGGGGTGGGACTGGTCGCAATGAGCCGTCTTTCAGAAATCCGGAGGCCTTTCATTCGAGCGGGTGCCTATGCGGGAGTGCTTATTCTTCTGCTGGTTGCGGCCGGTTCATTGTGTCTGCTGTTCTTTATGAATCCCTTCATTCGTCGCCTTGAAGAAAGCGAGGCACGCTATCGATTGCTCGTTGAGCTCTCACCCGACCTGGTTGCCGTGCATACCGACGGCAAGTTTGTGTACGTAAATCCTGCCGGAGCAAAGCTTCTTGGCGCTTCCTCGCAGGAAAGCCTGATCGGAAGGTCGGTGCTGGACATTGTCCATCCCGATTTTCTCGATCAGACCCGAAAACGCGTGAGGCAGGTGTTGGAGGAAAAAACGCCGACGCCGTTGGTGGAGACGTCTATTGTCGGCCTCGACGGGCGACATTCGGAGGCGGAGGTTACCGGAACCTTCATAGAGTATTTCGGTAAGTCTTCGGTGCTTCTGGTGATGAGGGACATAACTCAACGCAAGCTTGCTGCCAAAGAAATCGATCGATTAAACCAGAGCTTAAAGTCCAAGATTAATGAACTGCAAACGATCTTCCAAG
>JAVEVM010000202.1:0-6290 GCA_034005055.1 Desulforhabdus sp.
CTGGTGGATCGATTACTGGGGTGCAAACGCCAGATGGAACACCAGGGTAGGTCAAGGTGTGCAGGGCACTCCCTGACAAAGCGGAATGATTCGAAATGGATTAGAGCACTGGAGGTGTGGCGATGGAGTCCGAGAAAAAGCGCATCCTGATAGCTGTAGACGGTTCAAAACAATCCTTTGAAGCTGTTCGCTACGCTGGCCTTGTACTCCCGGCGGGACGGGCGAAGATCACGCTGTTTCATATTCTTAATTTGATTCCGGAGGACTTCTCGGATTTGAGAAACAGCTTTGAATTTTTGCATCGAACCGTTGATTTTCATACCTGGGAACTGCAGCAAAGGAGAAGCATCGAAGATTTTATGGAGCAGTCGGTGCGACTGTTACTAAGCCAGGGCTATTCCAAAGATGCGGTGTCGATAATCATCAAAGATCGTAAAGTCGGCATCGCACGGGATATCATGAGCGAGGCGAGCAAAGGCTACGAGGCTTTGGTTTTGGGTCGCCGCGGATTATCTGATTTAAAAGGGCTTTTGTTCGGAAGCATTGCGAATAAGCTCGTTAGTCACCTGCAACAGGTGCCGGTATGGACGGTCGGAGGACATCCCGACCCAAGAAAGATTCTGGTTGCCATGGATCAATCTCAAGGGGCATTGCGTGCTTTGGAGTATGTAGGGGAGATGCTCCTGGGTAGCCGTGCCGAATTGTTGCTCTTCCATGTTTCCAGAGCGATGGTGGTGCCGCGGAGCGGTTACGATGGGCCGGTTCTTCCTCAGCAGGAGGAATATTGGTTTGAAAAAGCTCAGGAACATTTCAAGAGGGCCGAACAAGAGATGGAGGCTATTTTCAACCAGTGTATCAGAAGCATGAAAAAGAAGGGTATCGATGTGAGTCGCATCCATACCAAGATTGTTCCAGGGGTATTCAGTCGTGCAGGGGCCATTTTCGGAGAAGCCCAAGAAGGTGGCTACGGTACCATAGTCGTTGGCAGGAGAGGGCTGTCCCGGGTCGAAGAGTTCGTTATGGGGCGGGTCAGCAGCAAAGTCCTGCAATTGGCCGAGGATATGGCCGTCTGGGTGATCCAATAGGCGCCTGGCAGCACAAATTGCATGTATCGCATAGATTCAAAGGCTCTTGAGACTGCCGCCTGCGATCAAGGCTCAAATCAACTCATGGTCTCAGCCCCTCTCCATGACATGCTCACTCGAATTCACTGAGGAATTGCGGAGGTCGGCAGCATTGATGGCAGAATAAATAGGGTTTCAAATGATAACCCATTGTATGCTGGCTGTGGGGATTCTTCTCATTTGGAGCTATTTCGGCGGACGTGCCGCAAATGCTCTGAAACTGCCACGGGTCTGTGGATACCTTCTGGCCGGTATGTTATTGGGCCCCTCTTTTGCCAATGTTCTTTCCTGCCAATTGATAGATGAAGACCTGCTTATAGTCACCGAAATAGCTCTCGCGATTATCTCCTACTCCATTGGCGGCAGTCTTTCGCTGCAGGCGCTTAAACGGCTAAAGAGGCACATTTTATGGATCACGTGCACGCAAACCATTGCCACATTCCTGCTGACAACTTCCATCCTTGCTTTCGCTATGCCGTTTCTAACCAATCTAAACGGGACCGAGCATGGCCTGTTTGATACCCATTTCCCGCTGGCCTTAATCATTGGAGCTATTTCCATCGCCACAGCTTCTGGTGCGATCCTGGCAGTGATTGCTGAACTGAAGGCGTCCGGTCCTTTTACGACGACGCTGCTCGCAGTGGTCGCTCTCAGCTATGGATTGACAATCATCTTCTTCACTCTTGCCGGCACGATCAATCAATTTCTGCTGAGCTCGGGGACAACTTCCTGCTTCACTATGTTGGGAAGCTCTCTGGCAGAAATAGGTATTTCCCTGGCGTTGGGTCTTGTGAGCGGCTTTGCCTTGATGCTCATGTGTCGTATAGTGCGTCGCCGCGAAGCGTTGCTGATGGTCATACTAGGGGCCCTCCTTTGCACCGGCGGACTGGCTAAGATATTGGATCTTTCGCCGCTGCTGGCGAACATGGCTCTCGGCGCCACGATTGCCAATCTGGAAACACGCCACCGAGAGTATTTCTTGGTTCTGGAACAGATCGAGGAGCCGCTGTTTGGTCTTTTTTTCGGACTGGCAGGGGCTCACATCGATATAGCCATATTCAAGTCCGCCGGTCTTTTGACAATGGCAATAGTCGTGGTTCGCATGTGCGCAAAACAGTTGGGCACCTGGGGCGGAGCACTGATATCGCAAGCCCCTAAGACTATCGAGAAATATTTGGGGGTCGCACTTTCCCCTCAGGCCGGGTGGACGGTTGGATTGGTAATACTGGCTCGGGAAGCTACTATTTTGCCGGACGTTTTCAACATTCTCCTCAATGCTGTCGTCGGCTCAGTGATTATCAGTCAACTGATCGGCTTGCCTTTGGTCAAGTACGCTCTCATCAAGGCCGGCGAAACGGTTGGTCAAAAAAGACCAGGTCGCTCTGCAACCGGGCCCACTTGACCGCGGGAGCTCAGCAAACCCCTCTTGAGCATAAAGAGTGGATCGGCTTCTACCTGAAAGTGAAGAAAGCCATGAGGATTAAGGAGGCAATAGAAAGAATTGAATCCACCCCTTATCTGACCGTCTCGGGCAAGAGCACACTGGAGGAAGTCGCGCAGCTGGCTGCAGAAAATCGCCACATTCGCGGCATCTATGTAGTCGATGAACAGGGACGGCTTGAGGGTTATCTTTCTCTGGGCGTGTTGATCAGGAGTGTTATCGCCTCCAGTGACAAGCCGTATTTTCACATCCGTTCCCTTCTGACACTGACAACTTCAGAGAAAATCGAGGATGTCATGGAAAAACATGTTCTTTCCGCCACCCGTGAGGACGATGTAGCGAAAATACTCGACAAGATGGTTTATCGAAACATTAAACAAGTACCCGTAATTGATGAGGATAGGCGGATCGTAGCCAGCTTGGGGATTCTCGATCTTTGGGGTCTGCTGGCCAGTGCGTGACTGTGGGAGCTCACTTTTTGGGGAAGGTTTCCTGGATGAAGACGCAAGCCAGTAAGGCAGCGAGCGCACATAAGAACAATGTCAAAAAGAGATGCTTATAACCCGCCAGAGTGAAGGCTTCGTTTACCCTTCCCTGTTGCTCCAGCAGGTATCCCAACAGGGGTTGAAATATCGCCCCGGCTGCGAAAGGGAAAAGGTTAACCACTCCGGTCGAAGTTCCGGCCATCTGAATGGGGAAGAGCTCTTTGGTCGTAGTGAATCCGATCACCACAATGGCGCCTGCAAAAATGCCCAGCCCCAGGCAGATCAAATATAACGCCGGGATGGAGAGATCGGCCGTATAGAAGGCCAGTAGGGCACTGAGAGCTAGCACGATGGAGCTTCCGAGTAAAAGCACAGGCTTTCGTCCTCGAAAGACACGATCGGAAAGGAAGCCGACCAGAGGGCTTCCAACGATCAATCCGATCGCCAGCATGGAAAGAATCTGACCCGCTTCAGTCTTAGGGAGGCCATAAACGTGCATAAGGTAAGGTCCTCCCCAAAGGCCGCCGAACGAGAAAAACATTGCAAAGGTAAAAAAGAACCAGATGGCTACCGGCCAAAAGCGGGCACAGGCGAGTACTTTTTTTATGCCTTCCGCAAGACCGATTGCTGTGGGATCGGTGCCCGCTGTCTCGGTTAACGATGGCCAGCCGAGATCGCTCGGTCGGTCTCTGACAAAAAGCCACACTAGAATGGCCATCAGCAGAGTAAAAATTCCCACCACCACAAAAGACGATCGCCAACCGATCCAGTTGCTCAGCAGGGCGAGCGGGGTGGCCGCAGCAAGCGAGCCCAGACCGCCCATCGCCATGAGAATGGCGGTCATGGTCGCAAACTCCCGGGCACGGAACCATTGAGTAAGGATCTTCATGGTCGGGACAAAGAGCATGGATACACCCAACCCAACAAGAATGCGCCCGATAACCGCCCAAACCACGGAGGGCGCAAGCCCCAAGAGCAGAGATCCGGCGAAAGCAAAAAAGAAGAACAGCGTGATCGAACGTCTTGGCCCCCACGAGTCAGAGAGAAGACCGGCCGGCAACTGCATGAGGGCATAGGGGTAGAAATAAGCAGAGCTTAACAGACCGAGCAGGGCGCCGCCGGCGTACAGGTCGCTCATCATGTCCACTGCTACTACGGCCGGACAGAGACGATGAAAATAAACAAGAACATAGCTAAAGGCCAGAATCCAGAATATGAGCCATCGGTAGCTTAAAGAGTTGGAAAACAAACGGGCAGCCATGGGATGTGAATACCTTGCGCTCGGTACTGAAATTTAACATAGGAATCAGACGAATGCCAGGACACTCAAAAGGTGGGCTTCCGAACAGCAGCGAGCGATTGTGTGAGAGAATATCTCGGCATCGCGCCAGGCGAAAATCTAACTTTATTCTTGTGCTTGCAGTTCGGGTGTCTCCTTGCGTTTGGCTCGCCATTCACTGAAGCGCTGCATGACGACATAAAACACCGGCACAAAAAGTACGGCGAGCAAAGTCGAAGCAAGCATACCGCCAATGACTGCCGTACCGAGTGCCTGTCGGCTCGCCGCTCCGGCCCCGGTGGCAACTGCCAGCGGCACCACGCCTAAAATGAAAGCAAAAGAGGTCATGAGAATAGGTCGAAAGCGCCTGCGGGAAGCCTCAACTGCCGCTTCGAGCAGGGGCTGACCGGCAGCACGCCGCTCTCTCGCGTACTCGACAATGAGGATGGCATTCTTGCTCGCCAGAGCGATCAGCAGCACAATACCAATCTGCGTATAAACGTTATTGTCAAATCCCCGCATGGCCAAGGCCAATACGGTGCCGAGCAGGGCCAGCGGCACCACCAGAATAACTGCAGCCGGACTTGTCCAGCTCTCGTATTGGGCGGCCAGAACCAGAAAAACCAGCAATACCGATAAGGCAAAGACGAAGAGAGCCTGGTTGCCGACCAATTTTTCCTGGAATGACATGCTGGTCCACTCGAAGCCGACGTCCGGCGGCAGCTTTTCTGCCGCCATTTGCTCCATGATGCGCAGTGCTTGGCCGGAACTGAAGCCGGGAGCGGCCTGCCCGTTGATGGGGGCGGAGGGATAAAGATTGTAGAGGGAAATGATCGCCGGCCCCTGGGTGGCCGCTATGTCGGTAAGGGTGCCGATGGGCACCATTTCACCGTCATTGTTGCGGGTGTAGAGCTGGTTGATGTCCTCAGGCTCAAGCCGGTACTTGGAATCGGCCTGCACATACACCTGGAAGGTACGGCCGAATTTGTTGAACTGGTTGACGTAATACGATCCGAGGTAGGCCTGCAGGGTATTGAACACATTGTTGACCGGAACACCCAGCGTCTCCGCTTTGACCCGGTCTACACCGGAATCGAGCTGGGGGACATCGGGACTGAATGATGTGTTGAGCTCGCTCAGCCCGGTCTGAGTACGACCGTCGTGAATCATCTCGCGCACAATTTGACCAAGCTTTGCAAAATCGAAGCTTCCCCCCTTCAGCTCCAGTTGCATCTGAAACCCGCCTGAGACCCCCAGCCCTTGAATTGCCGGCGGCAGAGCAACAAATGCGATGGCACCTTCGACTTTGTTTAACTCGCCGGACAAGCTATAGTATATCTTTTCCAGATCCAGCTCCGATCCGCGCTTTTCCCAATCTTCGAGAACCACATAGATGGTGGCGGCGTTGGGCAAAGTGGCGGAATTGTCGAGCAGGGAAATGCCGCCGATGGTTGTCCAGTTCACGACTCCGGGAGTTCTCCGGAAGATTTCATCCAGCTGCTCAGTCACCTTGCGAGTGCGCTCAAGCGATGCTGCATTGGGTAATTGGACTCCCACAACCACGTACCCCTGATCTTCAATGGGTAGAAAGCCTGTCGGCAACTTGATGAATGCCCAGCCGGTGAGAGCAATCAAGGCGATGAACAAAATCATCATCGCCGTGCTGCGACGCACCATCCAGTCGACAATTCTCGCATAGGCGTTTTCGCTCCGATCGTAAACATGGTTGAATCCGCGGAAAAAGGCATTCGGCTTTCCCTTGCGGGGGCGAAGGTATTGCGCGCATTGGACGGGTTTCAAGGTCAAGGCATTGATGGCGCTGATAAGAGCGGTGGAAGCAATGACCAACGCGAATTGCCGGTACAGCTGACCGGTGACGCCCGGAAGAAAGGCGGCGGGTAAGAAGACCGACATCAGCACTAAAGTGATGCCGATAACCGGGCCGGTAAGCTCCGCCATGG
>JAVEVM010000203.1:0-6266 GCA_034005055.1 Desulforhabdus sp.
TTGATCTGGCATCACTATTTCGATGATATGGCGCCGGTGTCCGACATTGATTCATGGGGCGGTTTCTGGTTCAGGACCATCGGCGTGTTGATCGTCTTTAGCACCATTAATTACATCTTTTTCTATGTCCTCAATTTTGGCCATTGGGGCTTGGGCAACCATCATATGGAGCACGGTCTTGCCGAACGACTAATTCATGGCGAGTCGTTGATATGGAATTTCTGGTGGATCATTCCGCTGCTTTGGAACGAGTGGTTTTTCCACAAGTGGCCCTTTTATGTGCATGATCATCATTAGAGAGAGGCTTCTACTTATTAATTGTTCCTCTTTTAATCTAATGATGCAGCGCTTTCAGTGACGGCTCATGTCCAAAAACATGAGTCGTCAACCGGCCTTATCAGAACGATGCGATCAAGAGAAGCTGAGCATCAAGGCAGACTGATTTTTTCTATATCAAAGGATTTGATGTGACCTTGCGCAGAGAGCTCGCAGTGGGCTTGCGGAGGTTGCAAAGGCGCTCCACCAACTGCTGAATTGGTTTGTTGCAGGCAGGACGTTGGATTGCGCAAAGTGGAATTGCTCTCAGTTCACTTTTACTAATTCGAGCTAACACGAATTCACGGAGGTTAATGATGGCACTTCAAAGTTATTACAAGCAGATCATGGACATCAACATGATGGAAGACGGTCCGAAGAAGGCTGAAGCATCGAAGGCTCTTTTCGAGGGCCTGAACAAGGCGGATTTGCCTGAGTATTTCAATTGGGCCGAGGAGGTATTTGAAGGGATTCACGTAAAGGAAAGAGGTGACCAAACGGCCTTGCTTTGGCTCAACATTGATACGGATGAAGAGCGTCGCTACACCTATTCCGAGCTTGCCGAAAGAGGCAACCAGTTCTTGAATTTTCTACGAAAATACAAGGTCGACAAAGGTGAGAACGTCTACATGATGGTTCCTTCTGTGCCTGAAACCTGGTTTGCCAGTCTTGCGACGGTAAAAGGCGGCTTGGTGTCGGTCCCGACGGCGATGACCATGACGGTAAGAGAGCTCGAATACCGGTTTGAGACCTTTGCTCCTCAAGTAATTCTCGGCGACAAGGATTCGGCACCACTGATCGATGAAGCACTGGCTAATGTGGGCGTTACTCCTAGGGTAAAGGTGATGCTTGGAGAACGCCAGGGTTGGCAAAGCTACAGCGAAGTGGATAAGGAGGGCAAGAGTGCCGAAGCTGAAAAGACCAAGCCCGGGGATATCATTCTTTGCTTCTTCACGTCCGGGACTACGGGAATGGCCAAAAGAGTTGCTCATACAGCCGTTTCATATCCTCTGGGCCATCTTTCAACGGCCAACATCCTGGGAATCAAGCCGGGCGATGTGCACAACAATCTGAGCCAACCGGGTTGGGCCAAGTGGGCGTGGAGCTGCTTCTTTGCTCCTTTTAATGTTGGAGCTACCGCTGCCGGTTTCTATTACCCGGCCAGGCTCGATATCGGAAGATATCTCGGTGCTGTGGCTCGATGCAAGGTGAATACCTTCTGCGCGCCGCCGACAGCCTGGCGGGCTTTTATATTGGCTGATCTCAGTAAATTCAAGTTCGATGCGCTTAGAGAGTCGGTGAGTGCAGGAGAGCCCCTCAACCCAGAAATTATCCAGACCTGGCAGCGTTTTACCGGTACGGAGATCCGGGATTTCTACGGCCAGACCGAATCCACGGCCATGATCGGCAACCCTCCTTGGAACAAGGGCAAGATCGTTCCCGGCTCCTTTGGACAGCCGCACTTCCTTTACGATATCGTTATCATGGATGACGACGGAAAAGAGATCAGCCAACCCGACGAAGTTGGCCATATCGCTGTGAGGCTTAACAATTGGCGTGCAGCCGGGTTGTTTGCCGAGTATCTCGGAGCTGCCGAGAAGATGAAAGAAGTCTTTGTGGACAACTACTATTACACAGGCGACCGGGCATCCTTTGATAGCAAGGGCAACTGGTGGTTCGTGGGAAGAGCTGACGACGTCATTAAATCTTCCGACTACCGGGTGGGTCCATTTGAAGTGGAGAGTGCTCTGCTTGAGCATGAAGCAGTGGCCGAGGCCGCCGTTGTCGGCAGCCCGGACCCGAAGAGATGGCAGCTCGTCAAGGGCTTTGTCATTCTTAAACCTGGCTATACGCCGTCTGCCGATCTGGCTTGCGACCTGTTCAAACATTGCACTAATGTGCTTGCCAAATTCAAGATTCCACGCATCATCGAATTCGTTCCGGAAGTACCCAAAACCCTCAGCGGCAAAATCCGTCGTATAGAGCTCAGGGAAAATGAAATTGCGGCCAAAGAAAAAGGCGGCAAGGGTGAACATGAGTACTTCTACCATGAGTTTCCGCAACTGAAGTCTTCGTAGAAGATTGAGAAATTAAGAAGGTTGGCAGAAACAAAGAAGAACATTACGTCCGCTTCTCCCGTTGAGCTCATTAGGATTTTTAGTAAGGTGTCGATCTCTTCCTGCCCAAAGGCGTAAAGCTCCTTTGGGCTTTTTTTCCGCTTTTTGGAAAAAGGAGGTATGGGATGAATCAAAAAGAATCATACCAGAATTTCATGCAGCAACTATTCAATGGGAATCAGCTATTTGATAAGCCGCAGCCCCTCGAAGGTGTCAGGATACTCGAGGTGTGCTACGTGGTACTCGGCCCGGCCGCCTGCGATTACCTTGCTGAATTTGGTGCTGAAGTGATTAAGTTTGAGGGGCAAAGGGGCGAGCAAATGCGATTTGTGACCCCTTTTGCTTATTTTTGGAAGAATCTTTCGCCTGGGCTTCAGGAGCAAAACCACAATAAGTATTGGGTTGGGATGCACCTTGGGCACCCGAGGGCAAAGGAGATATTCCTCGATCTGGTAAAGAGGTCCGATGTTGTCGTCGATAACCTCACGCCAGGTCGTATGAAAGAGTGGGGACTTAGTTATCCCGAGCTGAGGGAAATCAATCCCCGCATTATCCAGTTGCATGTATCCGGCTATGGAAGCTGGGGGCCATGGACCGGCAGGGCCTCATACGATGCTGTGGCCCAAAGCATGGGAGCCCTTTCCCCCATAACGGGCTTTGAAGGAAGAGGACCCATCAAGTCCGGTGTCTGGATCGCCGACTGGATCACCGCCCTCATGTGCGCAAATGCCATTTTAGGTGCCTTGAACTATCGCGAGCGCACCGGCGAAGGGCAGTTTATCGACTACTCGCAAGTCGAAAATGTCATCCGCTTTCTCGACTGGACCTGGCTCTACACTTCGAA
The DNA here is from genome assembly GCA_034005055.1 of Desulforhabdus sp. GTDB lineage: Bacteria > Desulfobacterota > Syntrophobacteria > Syntrophobacterales > Syntrophobacteraceae > Desulfoferrobacter. Next base: position 3,277 of record JAVEVM010000203.1, read on the forward strand.
AACCGGCCAGGATCGGCCCAGGTCGGGTAACCGGGATCTGGCAGTGTGCCCTTCCGACCTATTTGATTGCGCGGACGGTTGGGTGGCTCTAGCCGCTTTCAGCCGAATTGAATTTGAAGGTTTGTGCAACGCCATGAACGCGCCTGAGCTCTTCTCGAACTATCCGGAGCCCACCGATCGCCTCGAGGATAAAGCTGCACGTGAAGTGCTTCGGGTTGTGGGCGAGTGGACAGCCACTAAGAACGCTGCGGAGGTCGAGGACTTAGCCTGCCGTCACGGGTTCGCCGCTTCCCGCGTGCTTCGGACCGAAGATGCTTATAGTGCGGAGCTTTTGAAGATGCGGGGCAGCGTCCAGACTTACGAAGACGCACTTTATGGCGAAATGACCGAGCCCTGTTATCCTCCACAGTTAAGCGAGACTCCAGGCCGGCTCAAGTGGGCGGCGCGCCCAATCGGTATGGATAATGAGTACGTACTCACAAAAATTCTGGGGCTTTCGTTAGAGCAGGTGGATGAGCTTGCCAAGAAGGGCGTGATTTTCAAATGGAATCCGCAGGTCCCATCCCACTGCCCACCCCCGGAATGGGATGGCAAGCGTGGAGTAAAATATCCGTAGTTGAGCTGCGAGAGATGGAGGCAAAGCCATGGCAGAACAAAAGAACGCACAAGCTTCGGGCTACGACCTTGAGGAGCCCGATCTCGAACAGGATCTTTTGAGCGACCAAAACATTGTCGGTATGGCCATAAACAGGGAGTATGCCAGGTGGGCCCATCAAGACACCAACCCCGATGAGGTTTGTGGAAAGCCGGAAGCCCTAGACGACACGCTGGTAATCGACGCAAGCCACGGGAGCTTTGCCGGGCTTTTCGCGTCGTCGATTCTGTCGGAAATGGGCGCCAGAGTGATTCGAATCGAGCCCCCCGGGGGGGACCTTGCCAGAAAAATGAGCCCGTACGGAATGATGATTAAGGACACCGGGTTAGGCTACTTAGTAGAGGCACGAAATAAAACCCACATTACTCTGGATGTCACCAAGCCTGAGGGCAGTAAGCTGTTCAAGAGACTGATGAAACATGCCGACATCCTTATCGAGACCTTCAAGCCGGGCCTTCTCGATCGTCTCGGCGTGGGCTACAGAGATCTTCGAGAGGTTAACCCAAGTCTTGTTTATTGCGCAATTCACACTTACGGGCAATTTGGTGAAGCTTCCGAAAAATTTGCAGGCCAGCCTGATTACGACATCGTGAACCAGGCGAGAGGCATCATCATGTCCATAACTGGAGAGCCCGAGCTCGATCCCGAAGTTTCGAATCAATATAAAAAGCCTCTGCGTCAGGGTAACTGGATGGGCTGGTATGTCGGAGGCGCCTGGGCCGCATTCGGCATCATGAACGCCATGCTGTACAGACGCAAGACAGGGAAAGGACAGTTCATCGACTGTTCGCCGCCGGAAGGGCTCCTCGCCATTTCAAACTATGCCATGCAGTATTATCACATGTCGGGTAACCAGATGCCAAGGGCCGGAAATTACGACTACGCCGTCTTCCCCTATACCTACGTGCGGTGCAAGGATGGTTACACGTTCATTTCAGGCTTCACGGATCCGAACTGGACAGCCTTGTGTGAGATACTCAACCGGCCGGACCTAAAGGGGATGTTTCCCACTATCAAAGAGAGGCTCAATCCTGAGAATCAGCCGAAGATTCAACACGAGATCGAAAAGTTTACGACTCAGTACACCTCGGAGGAGATCCTCCAGTTTATTACCGAATACAGCAAGAGAGCCGATAAAAAGGGAACGGTCGCAACGGGAAGGCTCGAGACGCCAACTGAAGTTCTGCAGCGCGATCATTGGAGGGAGCGGCAGACTTTCATTAAAGTAAATGACCCTTACTATGGCGAAGTTCTTGTGCAAAATTCGACCTTTAAGGCCATGACCCGAACGCCTGGCAGAATTAAATGGGTCTGCCGTCCCGTAGGAGCCGACAACGAGTACATCTACCAAAAGTACCTCGGCCTTGGACCAACGAAGCTGGGGCAACTGAAGGAGCAGGGTGTGATTTGACCTCGGACCGGCAGTCGAGAGACGGAAGAGAAATATGATTTGAGCTATTCAGCATCGCAGGAATTACTACAGCCTTATTCCTACGAGGCTATTAGGGGCATGCAGGGCGGTAATCCAGTCTGACAGTCGTTTTCCTGGATTCCCGCCCCGTTCATATTCTTTGTGCATACCCAGGGTGGCGCTACGCTGACCCTGGGCTGATTTTATGTAACCCCTTCGGGGTACGAGATTAATCAATGTGAACACTTCGGGGCATCAGGCGGCCCGGCTCACCCGGTTAACAAAGATTGGATCAAATCAGATGCCTTGTTTCAGAATGATCTTCATGACCCAGGTCAGGCATTTGCAGTGGACCCTTTTCGCCATGCCGGCGAGTTGGCACGCATGAGCTTTCCTCCTTGACATAAACATTGAGCTTTTACTATAAGATTTAACGGGTTAGGGCAGACTACTTGAAAATCATACCAAACAGTGACTTACAAAATTTTAAAGAGTACTCTTCCCAGTGAGATCCGAGGGTTTTTGCAGATTCCTCGACAGGTTTTTTAGATCGCGGTCTCAATCTAGCACCAATGGTTGTTCGAGGGACTTAGTACACCTATTACAACAAATGCGAAGAGAGGGAGAAAAGATGAAAAGAATGCTTCTGATTTTACTCGGCATCACGCTGCTTGCTCAAAGCTCCTGGGCCCGAACCATAGTAATTGCTCAGGATGCTACCTGGCCCCCAATGGAGTTTATTAATGAGAATAAGGAAATCGTCGGGTTTGATACAGACTACATGAAAGCCGCCGCCAAAGAAGCGGGTTACACCGTCGAGCTTAAGAATGTAGCCTGGGATGGAATCTTCGGCGGCTTGGCAGCAGGCAAATATGACGCAGTTTGTTCATCCGTGACGATCACTGAGGAAAGAAAAAAGACGAT
>JAVEVM010000204.1:0-6254 GCA_034005055.1 Desulforhabdus sp.
GTTCTTCTATTCCGAATGCCCGTCTGGTTTCAGAGCGTGCTGCGGCGGCGTTGTGCGGGTTGAAAAGTACATGATCGACACCGTGATAGATAACTCTTATGCGGCTCTCCGGAACTCTGTAATATTTTTCCACGTGTCGTTTGCAAAGCAGGGAATTGGCCACGATGATCCTATTGTTTTTCTCTTCATAAAGGCGCTGTTCCAGATAAACGTTTGCCAGGTGAATGGGCCTTGACAGATAGGCGAGCCAACGCAGCGGTGCAAAAGGGTAGCGCACGCGCATCCAATGGCGGTAGACTCCTCCTCCGGTAAGATACATGTCCTGGGGGTAGACCTGCGTCAGGGCGTAAACCACATCAAAATACTCCTTCCGGATGATCTTCCCGGCATTGTGGGAAAAGGATATGATCTTCAGCCAGGCCGGCTTTGATCGCATCCTGACCGGGTGAAAGCGGACCCCGGAAGGCCCGTCGGGTTCGTAGCGGTTTGCCAGTATGTGGATTTCGTGACCTTGCTCCGTCAGAGCCCGGCTCAAATCTACGGCATAGCGTTCCGCTCCTCCCTGGAAGATGGAATAGTCTTTGATTACCAGAGCAATTTTCATTCAATCATTTTCCATCGACTCAAGACCTCCGTCTGCCGGGCACCCCTTAATATGCCACTGCAAAATGGCGATATAGACATCCAGTTTCTGATTCGGTGAAGCTCCTGTGAAATGGCTTCCTGTTTTGGCCGCCGCGGTCAGACAAATATCGATCAAGAGCCTGATTATCAGTCCGATCTGCAAAAAGTATCGAGAGACCAGGCCAAAGTGTTTGCGAAAATAAGTGTATCTCGAACGCCAGTATTCGATGCGGGCACGAACATTCACTGCGGCTGCGGACTTGCCCTGCAAATGAAATATGGAGTGCTGAGGATCGAAAACAACTTTCCAGCCGGCTCTTTGCATGCGCATGCACCAGTCGGTTTCTTCAAAGAAGAAGAAATAATCCTCGTCCAAAAAACCTACTATATCGACCGCTTCTCTTCGGACCAGCATGCATGACCCGATAACTGCGTCAACCTGGATGGCATTGGCAATTCTGTGCTCTTTTCCAGGGTATTTGGACGGGAACAATAGCCTTAAAAGACTTTTGTTAGTGAGCTCGGTCAGAAGGGATGGAAAACTGCAGATCGAGTTCTGTAAACTGCCGTCACCATTTAAAAGCTGAAGGCCTGCAATGCCTATATGCGGGTCTTGCTGCATGGTGGCAAGCAAGCCTTCTATGGCGCCTTTTTTAATAACCGTGTCGGAATTCAGCAGCAGAAAAAAACGTCCGCTTGCGGCGCGCATGGCAAGATTATTGGCACGGGCGAATCCCAGGTTTCTTTTGTTTCTGATGAGACTGACGTGTGGGAACTCGCTTGCGACCATCGTCGTACTAGCGTCGGTTGAGCCGTTGTCCACGACGAAGATTTCATGGGAGGCGGTTAGGTTCTCGCGCAGTGAGGCGAGGCATTGCTTCAGCAGGTCTTCGGTGTTCCAGTTGACGATTATGATCGATAAATCTTTCATGGGAGCTCATGACGGCGTCTGCGGCGTTGGAGAAGCTTCACGGTGTGCCTGGCTATTCGATCGGTTTTGGCAGCAATGGATCGGGCCAGATTTTTTTCTGCTGCACCGAGGGATTTCACGCCCAAATAGTGCAGGAAAAAACGCATGCGATCGGTTCGCGAAATGTTACCGACACAATCGACCGAATAATTGAGCTGGCCGAGATCCTTGACAATGTAACGTCGCGGGAGCTCGCTTCGATGAAGAACACGCTGCAGGTCGATCAGGTAGAGGGAGTCGTCAGGGGCGAGGAAGAAATGTCCCAGATAGAAATCCTGATGGCACATGCCGCTTGAGTGCATACTCTGAGCAATTTCGGCCACTTTTTCAATGATTGATTGCTTCCATTTGCGCCTGGCGGGTGAAAGCTTTTCCTGAAGCTCTTGTTTTAAAACCTCTTCCAGCGGCTTTGCTCCATAGAGCTCCTCGGTAAGAATGAAGGACGAGACCTCCAGGCCGAACAGCCGCTTTTCGCCCATGGCAATCGGTATTACCGTGCGAATTCCAAGCCGTTCTACGGCAAGAATGTTTTTCCACTCGGAGACGGCATTTTTGGCCGGCCACCTCAAATGCAAAACGGTCTTCATAAGCTCGCGTGAGTCGAACCGGTTTCTCTTTAAATAAAAAGCCCGCCCATTGAGCTCCAGACGCGTCACGGTTCTTCCCCTTTGCCGGGTAACGAGCTCTCCCCCCTCAAAGTCCATGAAGCTGGCAAAATCTTTAAAGCCCCCCTGATCGGTTATCAGGGATCGGTCTTCAATTCGGATCATGGTGTGCACAAAGAAGCTCATTCTGGAACCGATTCAAAACTACAAAATATTGACATTGAGCAATTCGACCAGGGCGGTAAACACCTCGCCCGCCGAAATCGAGCTTAGACAAATCTTGTCTGCGCATTCACTTCTTTTGCAGGGGCTGCAGTCGACCTTTTTGCGCAGGATCTTGAGCCGTTCCGACGGTCCTATCGGTCCGAACAGTTCGATGGGGGTGGGACCCCAGATGGCAGCCGTTTTTACCTCAACGGCCATTCCCAGGTGCAGTACGCCGCCATCGGATGCGACCAACGCATCGCAGTGATGGAGCAGGGCGGCAGTCTCGAGAGCATCGCCCCATCCGATGGCGTTCACACATCCTGGGCCCAATTGTGCTGCAAATTGCTCCGCCAGAGCCCTTTCGTTCTGTCCGGAGCCGATCATCAGTATGGCCGCGCCAAGTCGAGCGATCAACATCCGGCCGAGCTCCAGGAAGCGCTCAACTTGCCACAATTTGGTAGCGGTTCGATTCACCTCATCGAATGAAACGCCTTTTCGACCGACTCGTTGACAGCCGACATGGAAAGCGATTCTCGGGCGCGCGAAAGAGGCGATTTTACACCGCGCGCTTTCCAGAACCCCTTGCGGCAGCTGAACTGTTGGAATTGGGCTGGTCGGATACTGAAGGCTTTCAACAGGTGGAAAGGAACTGAGCACTGACTGAAGATGCTGTTCGGTCTTGCGCAGTCCGGTGGTCGACTCGATCAGAATTGCCGGGATCTTGCTGCTTGCTAACAGTTTCCGCATGGATTTCTTATCGTCCAGGACAATTGCGGCATCAAAATTATTCTGATTGATCCAATGTAGCATTCGCCATCTCTTGATCAAGTTCCACGAACCGGTCGGAAGATCCAGTTTATTAACCGGCCGGCTAAGGCCGGCCAAAATAGGCGCGGCATAATCGAAGCAAAGCACCGTGAGTGCTTGAATGGATTCGTGTTGAAGAAGATAATTGACCGCAGGAAACGTAAACAGAAGATCGCCCAGGCGAGGAGCACCCGTGACGAGCAGCTTTAGGCCGGATGGCTTCCGCAGGGCTTCCACTGCCTCCCTATTAAGTGGTCTTTCTCGTTTCTTCGATACGGGTTTTATGGTCATTGTACTGGAATTCCCATTGATCCCGGTCCATCCCGGTCCATCCGTGTCCATCCGTGTCCATCCGTGTCTCAGATCGAGGGCTTCATAAACTGAATATCAAACAGTCGCCGGTACTCGCCGTCCCGTGACAGTAGCTCGCTGTGCGTGCCCTCTTCGACGATTCTTCCGCTGGCAATCACCAGAATCCGATCAGCCTTCTGAATGGTGGAAAGTCGGTGTGCGATTACAAACGTGGTTCTTCCCTGCATCAGGTTTTCCAAAGCCATCTGCACCTCAAGCTCCGATTCGCTGTCAAGAGAAGAGGTGGCTTCATCCAAAATGAGGATCGGAGCATCCTTCAAGACAGCCCTTGCGATGCATATTCTCTGCCTTTGCCCGCCGGAGAGCATTACTCCCTGTTCTCCTATGGTTGTATCGAAGCCGTGCGGCAACTGCTCTATGAATTCTTTTGCATACGCGGATTGTGCGGCCAGCACGATGTCTTTATCGGTTTTGTTGAGATTGCCGTAAGCAATATTATTGCGCACCGCGTCATTAAAAAGAAAGCTCTGCTGGGTGACGATGGCGATTTGTTCTCTTAAGGAGCGCAGAGTAAGGTCCCGAATGTCTGTGCCGTCGATCAGGATGGCTCCTTGTGTGACGTCGTAGAAGCGTGGAATGAGGTTGACCAGAGTGGTTTTGCCTCCCCCGCTGCTTCCCGCCAGAGCCACCACCTGGCCTGCCGGCACCACCAGGTTTATGTCCTGAAGCACCATTTTGTCGTTATAAGCAAAGCTTACGCTGCGAAATTTGATTTGCTGTCGAATAGGCGCCAAATCAACGGCATCGATTTTTTCCAGCAACGTGTTTTGTTCGCCGAGAATGGCATACACGCGTATGGTTGAGGCAATTCCTTTCTGCACAACCGTATTCGCCTTGCTTAAACTCTTGACCGGCCGGTAGAGCATCAACAGGCCGCCCAGAAAGGAGAAGAAAGTACCGGGAGTCGAAGCTCCCTGAATCACTTGGTAGCCTCCATAACCAATGACCAGGGCGATGGCGAGTGCTCCGATGAGCTCCATCAAAGGGGAAGACAAAGCATCGATCCATTCCGATTTCAGGTAATATTTTAGCACCCGCTGGTTCCGATCGGAGAATCGTTGCTTCTCATACTCCTCCATTCCGAACGCCTTGACAATTCGAGTGCCGCTGAAAGTTTCATGCAAAATTATGTTGAGGTCGGCCATCGTTTCCTGCCCCTTAGTGGCAAGCCTGCGCAGCTTCGAGCCAAATTTAAACAGCGGGTAGAATGCCAAAGGCAGAATGAAAACGGCAATTGAAGCGAGCTTCCAGTCCTGGTAGAAGACCACAAAGATCAATCCAACAACACTGAAAGAATCCCTGATAAGACCGGTAAAACCTCTGGTCACAGCATTTTGGATTTCATTCACGTCATTGGTGATGCGGCTCATCAGAAGGCCTGTGGAAGATTTGTCGAAAAACGAAAGAGGCATGTCCTGGATATGGTTGTAGAGTTGCTGCCGCAAATGAGCCACAATCGACAGGCCGACCGATTTCAGATAGTAATCGTTGCCCCACTGACACAGAGCATTGATGAGGGCGACTGCAAGAAACACAACCGGAATCATCTGTAGCATGGCCAGGTTTTTGTTAATGAAAATCTCATCCATGGCAGGTTTGATCAGATAGGCCGTTGCGGCAGTCGCACCCGCAGCCCCGAGCATGCATAACACCGCAAGAGCCAGCCTGCGGTAATGCGTGTTGAGCAGAGCAACGAGCTGTTTTAATGCGAATTTTTCGTTTGAACCGATTACGGCCATAGCAACCAATTGGGTGAAGGTTTACATCTCCGGGTTTTCAAGAGTGCCTTGTACATCCCGACTCGCATATCCACACGTCTCCTATTCCCTAGGAGCTTGTCCGAGAATGCCTCTTTTGTCATTTCGAACGGAGCGAAGCGAAGTGAGAAATCTGTAAAATCAGCTATTGACAAGTACAAGATTTCTCGCCTTCGGCTCGAAATGACAATTCTCGGACAAGCTCCTAGTGTCCCCGCGCCTCTTCCTCTCTCCGCGGCCCCCAGGCTTCATCTCTCCAGAAGGTCGTAAACGGCCTCTCGTGCTGCCTTCATCTTAAGGCTGTTGCTGCATTCATCATCTCTCGGACAGCTCTTGCGAAGGCAAGGAGAACAATCCAAAGGAGACTGGAAGCTGAAATGGCCCTCGCCGCGGGGACCATTTCGCCGCCTGTCCGTTGCTCGATAAAAGGAGACAGTGGATGTTCCGAGAGCTGCGGCAATGTGGACGGGTCCGGTATCGCCTCCAATCACAACGTCCATCTGCGCGAGCAAAGCCATTAACTCTCCAAGTTCACTTCTGGGCCAAATAATGCAGCGCTCGGGGTTTTCGTTCTTTATTTTTCGAACTTCTGCGAGCTCTTCTTCGGTGCCCCATGAAAGCAACAATATCAGCCGGTCATCTCTGTTTAAAACGGCCGCAAGGCTCATCCAGAATGCGGCGGAGAGGCATTTTGTTTTCCAAGTGGTGCCGGGGTGCATCAGCACCAGCTTCTTGCCCGAAAGTCCCGCTTCGCGGATTCTTTCTTTCATTTGAGCAGTTGCGGCTTCATCAACGGCCAGGGAATTGGAGCTGCGGTTGACAAATCCGCCGGGAAAAGCAGTTGTCGCGATTCTTAAGGCACGATCGGTAATGTGGTGGTCGCTATCGGCAATAGCTACATGTCTATTGGTT
>JAVEVM010000205.1:0-6232 GCA_034005055.1 Desulforhabdus sp.
GCAGGTGCCGGTAGACATCTTCTTTGCACCGACCCGACTCATCATGCCCTTCCAGAACTTCCGGAAAAATCTGGCCAAGAACTTTACCGCGCCGCATCCATTCAAAAGCCGAAAAAACGTTATCACCCAATAGGAGCTTAAACATCTCCGTGCGGATTCGCTCAACGGCTACAGATCCCAACTTTTCCGCTTCATCAGTCAAGGCTGCAAACGTATTCTCCTCAATCGATAGGCCGTAAACACTCACGAAGCGGCCCGCTCGAAGCGCACGCAAAGGATCTTCGCTAAAGCGCGCCCGGGCGTCGCCGACTGCCCGCAGTATCCCCGCCTGCAAATCGTGCCGGCCGGCAAAAAGATCAATAACGGTTCGATTCGGATAAGCCATGGCCAGCGCATTGACGGTAAAGTCGCGGCGGCCGAGATCGCTCAAGATTCCTTCCGCGCCTCGACTCCTGTAAGAAGTGACCTCAATCGCCCTTTCACCGGTGTAAACCTGCACCGTGTCATGACGAATACCAACCGGAATAACCCGCGGAAAAAGCCGGATGATTTCCTGCGGCGAAGCCTCCGTAGCGAGGTCCCAATCCTTGGGAGGCCAGCCATACAAAAAATCTCGAATTGCTCCGCCGACCAGCCAGACGTCAAAGCCTGCTTCATGGATTTTTTCCAGCAAGTATTCTACATCGGGTGGAATACGCAACGTGCAGCTATTAGTATTTCTCATCTGGTTGCACTTCTGCCATCTTAAGAGAAAGCGAAAAAAGACTATTCGCCTACTTTTGGCTTGATCTTTTCACGCTCGTCTATATAATTCATTTTAAAATTTTCGTCGAATGTAGATGTGAGACTTCCTATTCAGGCCAGAGGGGATTGAGATGGAACATAGTGAAGCGACTCCGGTAATGGAAGAAGCGAATCGTATTATCGAAGATTTTCCAATGCAAAAATATGTGCTGTATGCCGGGATATTCACGTTAGAGATTATTCTGTGCTTCTGGGTTGCTCTTAAGCTTCTATAGGTTTCGATCAGCAAAAAAGCTTTGTTTGATAAGAAGGTCCAATCAGTACCGACAGACATAACTTCAGGTAAAGCATGACTCTTTCTCTCCTTCTATTGTTGCTCCTTAGCTTACTCCTTCTCCAGGTGAGGGGAACCCATGCCTTTACCACGCGAGCACCATAGGGCAGCTACCGCGAGTTAAATGCAGAGGCCATGGGTTCCCGCCCATGGCCTTTTTGTTTTTTACGCCGGGATGTTTGGGATCGAAAGGAGGTGATGAGCATGGGGCTTGGCCCAGTGGATTTGTCTAACAGCGAAAGTGAGCCGGATTTATTGACAATAAGGCATTCGGAAGCATTTCAAAAAGATAACCAAGCAAGTGAGGAAAAGATAATGAGTCGAAAAATCCACGTATTCGATACCACGCTGAGGGACGGAGAGCAGGTACCCGGAGCCAAGTTGAACAAAAAGCAGAAGATCGAAATTGCTCAACAGTTGGCCGCCCTTGGCGTCGATGTTATTGAGGCAGGCTTCCCCTGCTCCTCGCCAGAGGATATGCAGGCGGTCAAAGCGGTTTCGGAACAGACCAAAGGTCCAGTGATTGCCGGACTTGCCAGAGCGGTCGAGCAAGACATCGATATCGCCTGGCAAGCCTTGCAGACGGCCGAGCGACCTCGAATTCATGTTTTTCTGGGCTCTTCCGACATTCACCTCCAAAAGAAGCTGCGCCGCGATCGGGATGCAGGTCTGCAGATGTGTGTGGATGCCGTCCGCTACGCCAAGAAGTATTGCCAGGATGTAGAGTATTCCACGGAAGACGCTTCACGTACCGACTTCGAGTACCTTTGCCGGGTCATTGAAGCGGCTGTCAAAGCAGGCGCCACGGTGATCAACGTACCGGATACAGTGGGCTACGCTATTCCCGAGGAATATGGCGAAACGATCCGCAAGCTGCGGGAGAAAGTCCCGGCTTTGGATAAAGTTATTCTCAGCGTCCATTGTCACAACGATTTAGGCCTGGCGGTTTCCAACAGCCTGGCGGCGATCCGCAACGGCGCCGATCAGGTGGAGTGCACCATTAACGGCGTGGGCGAGCGGGCCGGCAATGCATCACTTGAAGAGATCGTGATGGTGCTGAAAACGCGGCATGCGTCTTACAACGCACACACCGACGTGCGAACTCAGGAAATCTACCGCACCAGTCGCATGGTGAGCCGGCTCATGAACATCCCCGTACAGCCGAACAAGGCGATTGTCGGCTCCAACGCATTCGCCCATTCATCCGGCGTTCACCAGGACGGCATCCTCAAGGATAGAAGCACTTATGAGATCATGAAGCCGGAAGACCTCGGGATCCGCAAACATGAGATCGTGCTGACCGCTCGCTCGGGCCGAGCCGCTCTGCGGCACAAGCTCAATGAAATGGGCTATGATCTGGACAAGGATAAATTCGAAAAGGTCTACAATCGTTTTATCAATGTCGCAGACCGCAAAAAAGAGATCACCAGCGAAGATCTAACCACCATAGTCGAAATTGAGCTGACCAAGGTTCCTGAGACCTTCACTTTCCGTAACCTTCAGATCATGAGCGGAAACACTATGGTGCCGCTGGCATCGGTAACCCTGATCAAAGATGGAGAAGATAAAACCGATGCGGCAGCAGGGAACGGTCCCGTAGATGCCGTTTTCAACTGCATCGAGCGCATTGTGGAGCAGCAGGGAAAGCTCCGCGATTATGATCTTAAGGCCGTCACCATGGGCCGCGATGCTCTGGGAGAAGCCATGGTACGGGTGGAGATCGAGGGCACGATTTATTCCGGCATCGGCACCAGCCCGGACGTCATTGAAGCGAGTGCTCGTGCATACTTGAATGCCTTCAACCGGTACTTTGCCAATTCCCACTGAAAACGGAAAGTGGAATGTGGAGTGAGAGGGCGGAGGGTGGAAGAGATGGTTCCTGAATTCGGAAATCAGGACGCTCCTCCCTACTCCGTCAAATTGTCGGGAGATACCACGACGCCATCTCTGGGTCCCACGCCCTTGCGTGGGGGCACTTTGGCCGAATCGGCGTGAACTTGCATCCAAACCGCTGCCGCCTTATACTAGCGCTATGGTCAGTCTGGTGCGAATAAGCATAGGGACGGTGTGTATCTTGCTCGGAGTGGCGGGTCTTATCCTGCCGATCCTCCAAGGTTGGCTGTTTTTAGGATTGGGGTTGGTTATTCTGGCGCCGGTCATACCGCTGTTTGATCGGATAGTGTGCCGCCTGGAAAGCAAATACCCACAACTGGGGAGGTATTTTCATAAGCTTGACCGCAGAAAAAAGCCTCAGCAATGTTCTCCCGAAGAAGAACGATAGGCTCATAGGTCATTCTTGCCGTTCGATTTCCGGCGCCGAGCCATGCGCGTCGTCCAGCAGATCCCGGTATTCTACGCTGTAGATGTAGAGCATGACCATGGCTAAAGTCAGGATCAAGGGTCCGTACAGAATCCCAGCCAGACCGAAGTACTGCACGCCTCCGATGATCGCAAGGAAGATATAGAAGGGAGACAGATTGTTTTCTCCCCTCATCAGAAAGGGCCTCAGAAAATTATCGATGGAGCCCACCAGGAGCAGCGACCAGATAAGGAGAAAGACGCCTGATTGCCATTTTCCAAGCAGCAGGAGATAAATCACCGCAGGCCCCCACACCAGCGCCGTACCGACGACCGGTATCAATGATGAAAATCCCATCACCGTTCCCCAGAAAAGAGCCGGGATTCCCACAATGGCCAAGCCGATTCCTCCCGCCAGGCCCTGGCAGAGCGCGGTAAGAAAGCTTCCCAGCAGGACCGACCGGGTTACTGCCCGTATGCCGTCGAAAATTCTCTCTTCCTGCTCGTCCCGCAAAGGCGAGAGATACTTGATGGTAGTGAGTATCTCCTTTCCGTCCCTGACCAGGTAAAAAACCACGAAGATCATGACGAAGAAATGTGAAACCTGGCTCACCACATTTTCCAGAATATTCGCCGCGTTTTTTAATGCGAATTGACCGAAATTGCTGGTGAACCCCAAAAGGTTCGACTGTAGATCTATTTTTTCAAAATCCACAAAAGAGAGATGCTGTTTCAGCCACTCTTCGACCGAAAGCAACTGCTGTCGATCCGTGAGCTTCTCGAGATTGCCCTCCCTGATCCATTCGTTGACCCTGCTCATGGTATCCAGTCCCTGGTTGACCAGGGCGGAAATAAACAAAAAGACCGGAAGCGCAATCAAGAAAGTCAGCACAAAGACCACCGTCAATGCCGCAAGGTTTTTCCTGCCTCGATAGAGCCCAACCAGTCTCAGCTGCAACGGATGCAGCAACATGGCAAAGACTATGGCAAAAACAATGGTATGCAAAAAGGGACGAAGCGTGAGATAAGCGAGGTAGAGAGCGAACAACAACAACACCAGCATGAACGGACGATGGCCGGCATTTCTAACGGTGGAGCCCCTGTGGTGACGTTCAGGTTCGCCCATACTTCATCTCCCCTGGCTCCTTAATTGAGTCGGGCCGCCTTCTGCAAATAATAATCGGTTTTGGCAGCATCGTTGAGCTCTTTGAACAGTTCCGCCTTCATTAGGTAAACTTGCTTCAATTTCTTCGGGTTGTCTTGAAAGAGCATTTCCGCTTTATTGGCAAATTCGAGTGATTTTGACTGGGATCCTTTTATTCGCCATGCACGAGCCAGTCCCAAGAACGCCTCGGCATTGTACACGTCCACCTGAATGGCTTGTTCCAGCAAAGCGATGGCACCATCGGCGTTGCCCTGCGCAAGTGAGGCTTGCCCCTGGTCCACCAGGTGCATTGAAGCAAGGTACTGTGGATCTGAGGCCCTGTCCGGGTTAGCCACAAATTGCTGCGAACCGCTCTCAGACGTGCCCTCCTGGGGGGCTTGCGAAACTTCCATTTCTCTAATCTGCGGAGCAGGCTTCATCACCGGCGGTCGCGAGGCGTCCTGCTCAGGTTGCTGCCGGGTCCGTGCTGGAGCACCGGCTTGGGTGCTCGGCTGCTGCCACTCCGGAGGAATGTAGACGGTTCTGGTGGGAGCACAGGAAGCCAGCATACAGACGGCTACAATTGCGTAAACCCATCTGCAGGGAAATCCCATCCGGTCGAGAATTCGGTTGTCCATGTCTCAATCCTTTTCAGATCAAACGCTAATATCCTGGATGGAGAGTGCAGTATGTCGTCGGCACCCGTTCAGCCAGAAAATACTCCAATTTCTTGTCCGGACAACTCGGTGTCGCAGGCATTCCTGATTGCATACAAACGAAGCCTTCCACGACACCGGGAGGAATTCGGAAAGGCTGAGAATGAATCCACGGACGAATCTGGTTGACAAATCTGGCCCATATCCTTGCCGCTCCCTGCGCGCCACTCAAATGTGTGGAACGGTTGTCATCGAAGCCGACCCATACCACTACCAGCAAATCTGAGGTGTAGCCGGCAAACCACGAATCGCGGTAATCGCTGGTGGTTCCGGTCTTTCCCGCACACGGGAAATCAACCCCCAGGCGCTTGAGGATCTTCGCCGTTCCTTCTTGCACCGCATCTTCCAATATGTTGGTGATGATAAAGCACTTTGCCGGTGTCGTCACCGAAATCATGTCGACATTTCGCTGCTGTTGAACCTCGCCTGATTCGGTCACCACCTGCTTCAAGCTTAACAGATGCGGCTTTTGCCCGTCGTTGTCCAATGTTGCATAAGCACCGGCCAACTCCATAGGCGTCACTTCGAAAGCCCCCAGAGCCAGCGACGGGTAAGGCTTGAGCGGCGAATTAATTCCCAGGCTGCGCAACGTGCTGATGACATTATCCAGGCCGACTCCCATTGCCAGACCAACTGTGGCGGCATTCAGCGATTGCTCCAGCGCTGTCTGGAACATAACCCTTCCCCGATACCGCCCATCGTAATTCTTCGGTGTCCAAGGCGTGCCACCGATGGAGTAGGTCTTCAGCTCGTCGGACAGCCAGCTCACTGGAGTGAATTCATCCAGAGCGCGTAAATAGATAAAAGGCTTTATCGCGGACCCGGGCTGCCGATTAGCGTAAAGGGCTCGATTAAAGCTGCTTTCTCCGCAATCTCGTCCTCCCACCAGAGCAAATACCGCCCCGGTTTTTGGCTGCACGGCAATCAATGCCGCTTGAAGGGCGCCATTTCGAGAATCGGATTTCAATTTGGGGAAGGTTTTCTCAAGCTCGGCCA
>JAVEVM010000206.1:0-6226 GCA_034005055.1 Desulforhabdus sp.
GCTCGATCCCCAATTCGGCAAGAACGGCTTGCGGATTGTTGATCAATCGTTCGCGAAATTCCGGCGATTTAACCGCTCGAACAATCACAGACTCGTAGAATTCGCCTGCGCTGATACTGTGTCCGGATTTCGTAGGCGGAGCCACCGAGTTGTAGAATTGGTTCAGGTATGAATTCAATACGGAAACGAAATTCATTGGAAATACCTCCTCTTTTCGCTGTGACCTCAGTCTTGCTATCGCTTCGAGATCGATTCTACTTCAGGCCGGAAAAAATGCAAAGGGCAAGGATTTTACCCTGCGTAAGAATACATGAGGTTTTATGCAATTTGTCGTGCAGCGGAGGCGGCCATATCAGCCGTTTGTAAGGCGAAATTGAATGGGCAGCACCACCCAGGTGGCAACTTCCCTTCCCTTGTAAACTCCGGGTTTGAAGCGCCACTTGACGATGCTTTCCAAAACGGACTGCTCAAATACGCCTTGAGGATGCGCTTCGAGTATTTTCGGTTTGCGAATGTTTCCGTGCCGATCGACCAAAAACTTTACCGTAACTTTTCCGGTCAGGTTGCGCCGTCGAGCCAGTAACGGATAAGCGGGCTTCTCCTGCTTGAGTACCTGGGGCTTCAGGTCCACTTCGTCGAGCCCAAACTCTTTGGAGCTCAAGTCTCCCGTTGAAGAATCGCCTGCACCTGCGCCGAAGCTGCTGCCTGCCGTATCGGTCGGTGATGTCGAGCTCGAGGAAGATTCTGGGGGCTTTGCCGTCGAATCCACGGAGGCTGGCTTTGGCTCCCGGGTTTGAATTTTCGTCGGCTTTGGTTTCGGCTTCTGTTTTTTAATCGGCTGAGGCATCTTGACTGCAGGTAAATCGGGCACTTTTTCGCGCTGCACTTCGGGAGCTTCGATTGCGGCAGCCGCCTCTGCAGGAACCTCAGGTTCAACCGATGCGGGCACCAGCGGCGGTTTCGGCACATCGGCGGGTGATTCCGGCATGGAATGCTCGCGCTGCTCTGCAACGGCAGGCTTCGAAGGCAGAGTAAATGTGCTTGCCAGATGTACCGGGCTGGGGACCGTCATCTCATGGTTCGGTGCATGATCTCGAGAGAGCACTGCAACGCTCAAGAAAAGCATTACATTGATCAGCAGAGCTCCGCCAAGCGGCCAAAGGTAGTCTTGCAGCCTGTTGCATTTCATGGCTTTGTTTTTTCGGCGGAAAGACTGATGTCTTTGACTCCGGCCAGCCGACATGCGTCTAGAACCTGAACCACAATCCCCGTTTGGCTCTCCCGGTCGGCCACGATCACTACGGAGCTTTGCGGCGTATCCGCCGCAAAACGCTCCATTCGACCTCGAACCGACCGGATGTCAATGGTATTTCCCTCAAGGTATATAAGCCCATCGGCGGTGATCCCAATGATCATATTGACTTTTTCTTTGGAAGAAGCGCTCTGCGCTTGAGGCCGATCGATTTCTACTCCGGCTTCCTTGACAAAGCTGGTCGTCACCAGAAAGAAGATGAGCAGAATGAAAATCATATCGATCAGCGGCGTCAAATTGAGCTCCGAGCTACGCGAGCGGCGATAGCGATACAAGGATGCATGGTTCAACTTGACTCTCCCGAAATCTCATCCGCTATATTCGGATCGATTTTGCAAAGCAGGTAAAGGCGCGGACCGAGCTCTTCCAGACGGACCTTGAACCGCTCCACGCGGCGATTCAGATAGCTCCCGATGATCAGTCCCGGAATGGCGACAATCAGACCATATTGGGTTGTGATGAGAGCTTCGGAAATTCCGGATGCCAGAGGACGCGGGTTGCCGGTCCCTATTCGGGCAATTGCATCGAAGGTGGATATCATCCCGTCTACCGTGCCCAATAAACCAAGGAGAGGCGCAAGTGAGGCCAGCACAAGTATGGTCGGTACGTATCTTTCAATCTCTGCCGATTTCTTGCTTAAAAGAGTATTGAATAACCGTTTATCGCTCTCGTCGTCATGGCTCCTTTGCGCACGAAATTCCAGCAGGAGCTTCGCGAGCCAGCTCTGAGAGGTCTCGAGCAACCCATGTGATGACAACAGCGTGCATTGTTCGAACAATAGCCGCTCTCTCCTGACAGTACGCAGCTCTGCAAGTTTGCGCAGAATCAAAAACCACATCCAAAAGGATATCCCGGCGATGGGCAGCAGGATTTCCCCCCCGGCGCGCATCAATTGCATGGTCTCCCAAGGCAAATCAAGCAGCTCGACTAACCATTCCGGCATGAATTCCTCGGTTCTTGAGCATGATAACCGTCAAGGTTGTGCTCTTTTCTTCCATTTCTCTGACGATGTCACCCACCCTGCGCTCCAAGAAATGGTGCAGAATCAACACAGGAACCGCCACCGTTAATCCCAGCTGGGTCGTGATAAGAGCCTCCGAGATTCCTCCTGACAGCATCCTGGGATCGCCCGTTCCATGGATCGTGATGGCCTGGAAAGTGTTGATCATTCCGCTTACCGTTCCCAGCAACCCCAACAACGGCGCAACCGCTGCAAGAACGCTGATAGTTGAAAGAAACCGCTCCAAACGCGGCAGCTCCTTCATAATCGCTTCCTGGAGGGCACCTTCCAGAACCTCACGGCTACTCCCAAGGTTTCTCAAACCGGCCTGCAACACCCGACAGACAGAAGCTTTGGCATGATCCGAGCACGATTCCCGGCACTCTTGCCAACGCTCATCGGCAGCCAGCTGTTGTATCCGGGCTATGAGCCTTGCAGAATTTGCCCTGGTGCGCAGCAGGAAGATCAGGCGCTCAATAATCAGCAGAAAGGCGATCAGTCCAACCAGTAAAATCGGCCATACCAGAATTCCCCCCGATTGAAGCCATTCAAGCAGAGTTCGACCGGTGTCGTATTGCGTGAAGATCTCGCCTGAGGAAAGATCCACAGGCACAACCTCGTTTTTCCCCGCAAAATAGCCCTTAATCCTGGCTCCACTGCGATCGAACCAGGAAGAAGAAGCCGCAAAGCCCATCAGCTTTCCCGATGTCTTGTCGATCTTTAGAAAACCCACTTCCTCGGGCCTGCGGTAAAAAGCGGTAAAATCACCCAAGCGCAAGATTTCGCTCTCCACCTCGGTTCCCTGTGGACTCACGAAAGCGCCCTGGTAACGGGCTGCTTCCCCTGAAGACTTCATCCGGGCAAAAAGCGCATCTGCGAGCGCTTCAAGATCGGCAAGGCTGGGTGCCTTTTGAGATCCGTTCGAATCGTCTCTGGTTGCCGGCAGCAAAGGACTTTGTGCGTGAACCAGGCTTGATTTCAGGGCTTCTTCAACATCCTTTCGGGATGCAAGATAGACCTCCATGATCCTTTCCGCATCTGGCTCTTCTTGCTGAAATTGCGCTTCAAGGCTCCGTTCTTTCTGCAGGAGATCGTCGAACTTAGCCTTGCTCTCGCTCAACGCTGCTTCTTCCTCCGCGAGCGATGTCTCAAGAAGCGAAATCTCTTCGAGCAGCATCTGTCTTTGCTGATCGATCGGGGCTACGGTATGTCCGGCATCTTGTTGAGCCGGTTTCGCAAGTTGCTGAGAAGGTTCCTGCTCTTTTCCGCGCTGGTCACAAAGCGCTGAGGAAGGAGCCATCATAGCGAGGACGAGGAAGATAAAAAAGATCGCGCTCTTGTGATATGGAATCTGCATTGAAATAGCCTCAATAAACGTGGAATCTAGCATTCGCGGATTCGGCGATCTTTCACCGGATCATCGTGCCACCGGCAGATTCACCAGTTCCATCGTCCGAGACTTCCCGATCATTTGTATGGCGGATTTGATCTCGGGCACTGAATCGCCGGACAGTTCCTCCCACCCTCCGGAATTGACATCGTATCTGCCGGCTGTTTGATCATCCATGGCGAGGTAATAGATGACCAAACGACCGAGGCGTAAAAGGCGAACTTTGGTGGGCTTGCCGGCGAGATCTATAAAGGCTTCATCAACCTCGGGATGCCTGCCGTAGTCGGCCTCTACCTGCAAAGCTTCCAGAAGTCGACGAAGTTTTTCAGATGCCGTCAGGTGGAAGTCGCCCAGAGATTCTTCGACAAAAGCAAGGCGCTTCGCTCTCTCTTCCTGCAGAAAAGGCAAATCGCTCTCGACAAAGCGCTTGAGCCGCACAAACACTACATTCAGATACGGCTCCAGCTCTCCCTGCAAGGTCTTCAGGCCTTGCTGCTTTTCCTCGATCCGGCGGATATTTTCTTGCTGCTTTGAAGAGTCGGCGGCGTATCTTTCCTGCTGAGCCCGAACATATTCCAGCTGATTGTTCAAATCGCAAATCCGAGACAGCAGTTCTTCTCTTTCCGAGCTCCAAGCATCGATCTGATTTTGCTCTTCGTGCTTCGAAAGATTTGGCTGTTCCACCATTTTCCCGGCACCGGAACCGCGAGAAACGCTTTCCACCCAACCTGGCGTCAACCAGCACAGCAGGAAGATGACTACGTAGCAGGCAAACTTCATGGTAAATGACCTTTATTTTGAGGAGGTCTTGGGTCTCGAAGCAAACAAAAAGGCCATGAAAGGCTTACGGGGGGCGCCCCCGAGCAGACCTTCATGGCCCGTTTTCCGTTACGATGATGGTACACAAACCGGTTGAGCTTCCTGCTCATGTTCGCATTACTCTTTAGCAACTTATCTCCGGACGTGTCAATTCGAAAAATGCCAATTCTGACAGTATGATCATGGCGCGGCCGGCATCTTTCAGAACTCATAGCGGGCCGCGGCAAAAAAACTAATCCCGGGAGCGGGCACTTCGTCTCCCGCCAGCAGATCGCCGACGGCAAGCGCCGCCTCCCGCGTCAGATGCTCGCTGTATTCCGTGTTGAAAAGATTGTCGATTCCCATGATAACCTTAAGAGGCTTGACGGGTCTGAAGCCTCCATACAGATGAAACACTGCAAAGGCTGCCGTCTCGTCCTCTGGAAAACTTTCATCTATCTTATCCTGCCGCGCCGCAAATCGTCCTCCAAGCTCAACCCACCATGGAATCTTCCTGCCGTATTCCGCCCTTATGGCAGCCCTCGCTTCAAGGGGTGGAATCTCGGGCAGATCCTTATCCTCGGAAATATTCCTGCCGCGAACATAGGAGATACTAAGAGGAAAGCTCCAGTGTTCGAAAGGACGAAGCAGCACTGCCAGCTCGCCGCCATAAAGACGCGCGTCAACGTTCTTGAATCCGACTACGGGCGAATCGTCAAAAATGCCGACTTGTGTCTGGAGGATGTAATCGTTGACCCAATAATAGAAAAACGACAGTTCAAACAGTCCCCAAGGCTTCATCCAATTAAGGCCCCAATCGACTTCATACTTGATTTCCGGGTCGAGGGTAGGATTCCCGAGGGTGTATCCGGATGTGGAAGGAGAAAAAGCGAAAAATCGCTCCGTTACGCTGGCCGGTCTCGAAGTGGCACCACCTCCAAGGAAAAAGCCAAGCGCATCCGTCGTCTGCCATTCCAGGAGCAGATTTGCCGAGCCAAGCACTTCATCTCTATCGACATCGGCAGCATCCGGGCCGTAAAATTCAACGAACTGCTCGCGGATCGTCGAGGGGGTTGATCCGACCATGATCGAATCGTCAACCGCATCCGCACTGCTCCGGCTGCCATCCACCCTGCCCCCTAAACGCAGGTGCCATCTTGTTGCCAGGTCTATGTTGAGCTCCGAGAACCCACCCACATTCCATTGGGTCGCATCGGGCCAGATGTGGTCGGCGAAGGACTTATTTTTCGAGACGACAAAGCGATCGCGAATGCCGTCCCGATCCAGATTGTAATAATCGATCCCGGTGGAAAGTACCATCCATGGGCTCAGCCTCCAGTCTTGCAGAGCTCGGCCGGCGTATGAATCGGAGTCGGTGTTCGCCACGGCTTCAACACTGCTCCGATTGGGCTTGTCGCGATTGCTCATGCGGTGGTCAAGGATGGAAAATCCGCCATCCACTTGAAGCCGTTCCAGGGTGGAGTCTGGCAAGTCCATCCGGTAGCTCGTGTTATAGATCCATGTCGTGGTCTTTTCACTGTCCATCGGGACGGAGGGGAACTCTATGCCGTTGTCGCGCACAAAAATCAATCCATTCGACCAGCGATGGCCTTCTCTGGGCCTGAGCCCCAGCGATAGAGCACCGCCGTATTCCTCCTGATCGGCTGGAACGGTCTTGCCGTCGGCCGAATCGTAGTTGCCATAGTCGATCCCATTGACCATTCCG